>JAQTNW010000017.1 GCA_028713655.1 Candidatus Methylacidiphilales bacterium
TCGCCTTCCGCATAAAAGCGGCTGATGAACCGCACCTTGGATAGGATGTCCTCGCAGGTGTAGGAAACAAAGTAGAACCGTGCGTCTTTTTGGCGGATTTGGGTGGCGATCATAACAATCTGATAGCATGCACGAGGACGGCGCTACGTCAATGTTTGAGCCAGCCAATTCCGGGAAAAAAGCATGAATTCTCCTGGGTAAGGAGCGGGAAAGTGGTGGAATCGCGGGTGCAAATGCCGCTGTAACTGCCTCATAGTGTTAAAATTTAGCAACAATAATACTAAATTAATATTAATTTAATTAATAGTTCTTGCATTATAACATAAGTAGCATGTAGTCTATGATCGGAGCAGTAAGTAAAAATTATCAACATCAAATTAAAGAGTATGATCCAATCACCCAATTCCCCCCTTCAAAATCGGCACCGCATGTCTCGAATCAGCCTGCTATTGGCCCTTGTCGTTGTCGCATGGCCTTCTGTCAGCCACGCCGCTGACACCGATCTGGCCTTGCCCACCGTGCGAGATGCCATCTTTCACTTTCCCGGTCTGGCGCTGTCGAGCGAACAAATATTGAGCCTTGGCCTGCTGGTATGTCTGTTGGGGGTCGCTTTTGGTGTTTATGAATATCGCAAGCTCAAGGCATTGCCTGCGCACAAGAGCATGCTGGACATCTCAACGTTGATTTACAGCACCTGCCGCACCTACCTCTTTCAGCAGGGCAAGATGCTTCTTGGCCTGGAGATTTTGATTGGCGCCACCATGGCGTATTATTTCGGATTTTTGAAGGGCCTGCCGGGTTCGACGGTCGCGTTGATTTTGATGTGGTCCGTGATCGGCATCCTCGGTTCGTTTTGCGTTGCCTGGTTTGGGATGCTGATCAACAACGTGGCCAACAGCCGCATGGCGTTCGCGGCCCTGCGCGGAAAGTCGCTCGCGGTTTCCGAGATCCCCACCCGATCCGGCATGAGCATCGGCGTGTTGCTCATCAGCGTCGAACTGTTTGTCATGCTGGTGGTGTTGAAATTTGTCCCTCCGGCGCTGGCGGGCTCGTGTTTCATCGGATTTGCGATCGGCGAGTCGCTTGGCGCCAGCGTTCTGCGCATCTGCGGCGGTATTTTCACAAAGATCGCCGACATTGGAAGCGACATGATGAAGATTGTTTTTAAAATCAAGGAGGATGATGCGCGCAATCCTGGCGTGATTGCCGATTGTGCTGGAGACAACGCGGGCGACAGCGTGGGGCCGACCGCCGATGGTTTTGAAACCTACGGGGTGACCGGTGTGGCGCTGATCAGCTTCATCTGCCTTGCCGTGGCGCCGGCATTTCAATGGCTTTTCATCGTCTGGATTTTCGCGATGCGTATCGTCATGATTCCGAGCGCGTTGATGGCCTGGAAATTGAATTCCATGCTGACGCGCGCGACATGTGGCAAGCGGGACCGCTTTGATTTTGAGCACCCCCTGACCAGCCTGGTCTGGCTGACTTCTGTGCTATGCATCGGGGTCACGTATGCGGTGAGTTATTTCATGCTTCCGCAGGCGCAGTTTGGAGATTTGTGGCTGAAGCTGGCCACGATCATCACCTGCGGCACGATCGCGGGGGCTGTGATTCCGGAACTGACACGGGTTTTCACCAGCACCAACAGCGCGCACTGTCATGAGGTTGTGAATGCGAGCAGCGAAGGCGGTGCGGGTCTGACGATTTTATCCGGGTTGGTGGCGGGCAATTTTTCCTGTTTTTGGAAGGGGCTGGCCATCTCCTCGATGATGCTGGCGGCTTATGCCACGAGCACCTATGGACTGGGTGACTTCATGCAATACCCGTCTGTGTTTGCTTTTGGGTTGGTTGCTTTTGGAATGTTGAGCATGGGGCCGGTCACCATCGCGGTGGACAGTTACGGGCCGGTGGCCGACAACGCGCAGTCGGTTTTTGAGCTTTCCATGATTGAATCCATTCCAGGTGTGTCGGGGGAAGTGCAAAAGGATTTCGGGTTCGATCCTGATTTCATCCTGGGCAAACAGTTGCTGGAGGAGAATGACGGCGCCGGCAACACATTCAAGGCTACAGCCAAGCCGGTGTTGATCGGTACGGCCGTGGTGGGCGCCGCCACGATGATTTTTTCCTTGATCCTTATGTTGAAGGAGCATCTGCATTGGAAGGACCTCTCGGCTCTGAGCATTGTGGATCCCAAGATCATGCTGGGCTTGATCATGGGTGGAGCGGTTGTTTACTGGTTCTGCGGGGCTTCCCGCCAGGCGGTGACGACAGGCTCCTACCGCGCTGTGGATTACATCAAGCGCAACATCAAGCTTTCCGGGACGGAGAGGGCGTCGGAAAAAGACAGCAATGAAGTGGTGAAGATTTGCACCCGCTATGCCCAATATGGCATGATCAACATCTTTGGCGTGGTTTTCTGCCTGGCGCTTGCGTTTGCGTGTTTTGATCCGGTCTTTTTCTGCGGCTACCTGATTTCGATCGCCATTTTCGGCCTTTTCTCGGCCATCAACATGGCGAATGCCGGCGGGTGCTGGGACAACGCCAAAAAGATCGTTGAAGTGGAGCTCTTTCGCAAGGGCACGGACCTTCATGCTGCAACGGTCATAGGCGACATTGTGGGCGATCCGTTCAAGGACACCTCCTCGGTTGCGCTCAATCCGATCATCAAATTTACGACTCTATTCGGCATTCTGGCGGTTGAGATTGCGGTGAATTCCTCCCGATCCCTTTCGTTGGGCCTGGGTTTTGTCTTTTTTGTTGTGGCGCTGTTTTTTGTGATCCGTTCGTTTTACGGCATGAGGATTTCGACCCTGAGTCCCAAACGGCACATTGCGAATGCGGAAGCGCGCACTGCGGCGTTGGCGGCGGAGGCCGCGAGGGGAATCTCGCCGATTTGACGCAATTTTGCGACCGTTCTGCTTCGCAAGCTTGCAGCTTGTGAGATAGTCTCTAGTTTTCGATAACGATGAGTGGGTTTGCTGTTGTGGCTTTGATTCTGGCGGGCGGCGCTGCGGGGTTTGTCAACGCCATTGCCGGCGGCGGCACACTGGTTACATTCCCCACCCTGATCCTGGCCGGCATGAACTCAATCATGGCCAATGCCACCAGCACGGTTGCATTGATTTTTGGAATTACCGGCAGTGTGTATGGCTATCGCAGGCAAATTCCGGCGGTGAAATCCTGGTTGGTGGAATTGACACCCTGGAGTGTGGTGGGCGGGTTGATTGGGGGCGTATTGCTGACCGTGACGCCGACCCGGATATTTGACTGGCTCGTTCCGTTTTTGATTTTGTTTGCCACGCTCCTGTTTATGGCGCAGGGGCTGATTGCCCGGAGGTTTGCGCCGGATGGAAATTTATTCCGGACCCCAGATGGTCGGACGCACGGGGCGGCGATCTTGTTTCAATTCCTGATCGCGCTGTATGGAGGTTATTTTGGGGCGGGTATTGGGATTCTCATGCTGGCCACATTGGGCTGGATTGGCTTGCGGGACATCAACCAAATGAACACAGTCAAAACGATTTTGGGCGGGTTGATCAATATCGTGGCAGCCGTTTATTTTGTGTGGAAAGGGTTGGTGGACTGGGGCAATGTGGGCTTGTTGACACTGGGAGCCTTGCCGGGTTATTACATAGGCTCCGCTTTCGCGCAAAAAATCGCACCCGCGCGGGTCCGGCAATTGATCGTATGGATTGGGCTGCTTATGACGGCCTGTTTGTTTTATCAACGCTTCAAGTAAAACAGCTCCACCGCTTCCAATCATGAAATTCCCCATCATCAGAAAGTGAAGGTAAATGTTTGAAGAGCGTCCTTAAGCACATCGAAATTTTGGGCACTCCCGTGGCATGCGCTACCTATGATACGGCTGTGGAAACCATCCGGACTTTGGCGCAGAAGGAAGCGGCCAGTGCGGTTTGCGCCTGCAACACGCATATTGTCTCGATGGCCCGCCATGATCGGAAGTTCGGGCGGGTTATGCGCAGTTTCGACCTCATTTTGCCGGATGGGATGCCGCTGATTTGGGAAATGAACCGCCGCAGCGCCGGTCTGAAGGATCGTGTTTACGGCCCCTATCTTATGCGCCGTGCATTGCAATTGCTTGGACCGCCGTGGAAACATTTCTTTTTTGGGGGTACGGAAGAGTGCCTGCGGGATTTGGAGGTCCAAGCGCGCCTGCTGTGCCCGAACTTGAAACTCGCAGGGTCATATTCCCCTCCCTTCCGTCCCTGGACAGAGCTGGATGAGGATGAGTTTGCGCGGATTATCGCAGAAAACGATCCTGATTTTATATGGGTCGCATTGGGGGGGGAGCGCCAGGAGCGCTGGATCAGCCGGAATTTGCATCGTTACAGGCGCGGAGTTTTCCTGGCCGTTGGTGATGCGTTCGAATTGCTGGCCCGTCGCCGTTCCTTTGCGCCCGCCTGGCTGCAACGGATTGGACTAACATGGCTCTACCGCTTGATTCAGGAACCCAAGCGCTTGTGGTTGCGCTATTTGAAGTTTAACACGCTGTTTCTGTATTATCTCCTGCGGGATGGAGTTCTGAAAAAGAGGGGATTACCAGACCTTGCGCCCGCAGATGTCGGAGCCGCGCCTGTCCGGATTGCATTCATCGGTTGCCGGGGTGTGCCGGCGCGTTATTCGGGTTTTGAAACCCTGGTGGAGCAACTGGGGGCTCGTCTGGCGAAGCGCGGATATGACGTAACGGTTTATAACCGGGACCCCTATTACGACGGAAGGCGGAATGAATGGAGGGGGATGAAAATTGTCTGGCTGCCCACCGTGCCGACCAAAAGCCTGGACACCATCGTGCACACTTTTTTTTCAATCGTGCATGCTTTGTTTTGCGGATATGACTGGATTTATATCTGCGGTGTGGGCAATGCGCCGCTGGTGAAGATCTCCAAGTTATTCGGCTGCTCCCGCTTGATCATTAATGTGGACGGGGCCGATTTTCGCCGCGCGAAATGGAATGGATTTGCCCGCTGGTGGTTGAAATGGAGCGAACGAAAAGCGGTCAAGCTGGCTGACGTGTTGATAGCTGACAATCATGAAATTGTGAAGCGTTACCAAACGGACTATCAATTCAAGCCGCGCTATGTTTCGTACGGGGCAATAACGGCGCAGCCGGAAGTGCGGGCGGGGGAGTTGGAGCGGTGGGGGCTCAAGTCCCGTGAGTACATTCTTTACGTTTCACGCCTGACGCCCGAAAACGAACCCGACTTGCTTCTTGAGGCCTATGCGTTGGCGGGCGGCCTGCCGCCTCTTGTGATCGCCGGTTCGGCGGGTTATGAACGCAGCTATTACAAGAGGTTGAAGAGGATGGCCGGTGAGCGCGTTGTTTTTACCGGATCACGCTACGGGGACGTGTATGCCGAGCTCAGCCAGCATTCGCTCTTTTTTGTGATGCCCGCGGCCATCGAGGCCACCCGCCTGGTGTTACTGGACCAAATGGGATTTGGCGCCGCAATTCTCTATCGTGACGTTCCTGCCACGCGCGAGGTCGTGGGGGAAACCGGAGTGCCATTTGGTTTCGGCGCCAGTGACAGGGCGATGCTCCTGGAGGCTTTGGCTGGTAAAATGCGGGAGTTGGCCGCACATCCGGTTGATTGCCTTGAAATCGGGGCTGCGGCCCGCGCGCGTGCATCGGAGCTTTTTGACTGGGAGCGGGTGGCGGATGAATATGAGGAAATTTTTCGCCACCAGAAACCCGGTCCTGTGGGATGAAATTTTCCATTATTACTCCCAGCCTGAACCAGGGCCGCTTTCTGGGCGAATGCCTGGATTCAGTGCGTGCGCAGCGGGTTTCAAAACCCGAAGGCTGCCTGGAAGTTGAACACATTGTGGCGGACGGCGGATCGACGGATGAATCGTTGCCGCTGTTGAAAAGTTGTCCGGATGTGACTTGGATTTCCGAGCCGGATGGGGGGCAGTCCGATGCCATCAACAAGGGTTTGAAACTTTCGAACGGGGAGATTCTGGCTTATTTGTGTGCGGATGATTTCTATGAACCCGGAGCTTTGGCCGCGGTGGAACGGGCCTTTGCGGCGCATCCCGAAGCCGATGTGGTTTACGGCGATTATTACTTTATGGAAGGGGCTTCCCGTTGGAAACGTTTGAAGCGCGCCGGGGTGTTTTCGGTCAAACGGCTGAGAAAGGGAAATTTTTTGGGCCAACCTTCGGTTTTTTGGCGGCGCCGAGTTTATGAAAAATTCGGGGGATTTGATGCAGGCCTGAAATATTGCATGGATCATGAGTTCTGGCTGCGCATATGTGGAGCAAGTACCTGGCACTATTTGCAAGAACCTTTGGCAATCTGCCGTCTGCATCTGGACTCCAAGACGAGTTCCCAACTGGTGGCGATGTGGGATGAGGCCGCAGTCATGGGTGAACGTTATGGTGTCGAGCCCGCGCTTAAACGCCAGGCATGTCGGATGCGGATGGGCGGACAGTGGTATTATTGGGCTAAACGTCGGCTTTTTGAATGGATCGGGAAACGGATTCAAAGCCGAGCAAAGAAGAATTTTTTACAGGAAAGACGCGAAGATCGGAAGGCTGATGACTAAAACAAACCTAAAACTTTTGCGACTGCTTGCTGGAAAATAAACACCATGACCCGGACGGAATATTATCTCATCCTGAACAGCCTGCGTCTTATCGGGCCCGTACGCGTCCGACGACTGCTGGATGCGTTTGGCTCTGTTGAAAACGTTTTTTCACAAAGCACCCGCGCACTGGCGTCAGTGGATGGGATTGGCAAGGCGGCCGCGGAATCCATCAAAAACTGGGAAAATGTTTTCAATCCGGAGGAGGAGTTGAACCGGGCCGGGGAACTGGGCGTGCAGGTCATTGACCGCGAAGATCCTGCGTATCCCGCACAACTGCTGGAAATTTATGACCCGCCGCTGGTGCTTTATTACAAGGGAGACCTCGAAGCCGCGAAACGCCGGGGCGTGGCCGTCGTCGGTGCCCGGCATACCTCGCATTACGGCCTCGAGACGGCCAAAAAGCTGGCCTATCAAATCGCGTATGCGGGCTTGACTATAAACAGCGGGCTGGCCCGTGGCATCGACACCGCAGCCCATCAGGCCGCGCTGGCGGCGAAAGGCCGCACGATCGCTGTGCTGGGGTGTTCGCTGGATTTGATGTATCCGCCGGAAAACCGGGCGCTTGCGGAGGCAATTGTGGAAAAAGGCGGCCTGCTCCTTTCGGAGTTCCCCTTCGGCACGCCTCCCGACAAGCAGACGTTTCCCATGCGCAACCGGGTTGTCAGTGGCTTGAGCGGCGGGGTTCTGGTCGTTGAGGCTGGGGAAAGCAGTGGCGCGTTGATCACGGCGCGGATGGCCCTCGATCAAGGACGGCTGGTGTTTGCCGTGCCGGGGCGGATTGACAATCCGCAGGCCAAGGGCTGCCATCGTCTGATCAAGGACGGGGCCAAATTGGTTGAAGGAGTGGAGGACGTCTTGGCCGAGTTTGAATTTTTATTCCCAAAGAATGCACTGGCCGAGCCCAGAAAGGCCGCTCCGGCGGATCTTTCGAGCGAAGAAAAGCAGCTTTTTGAACTGTTGACGACGGAGGAAGTCCATCTGGATGAACTGATTAGAAAATGCGGGTTGCCATCCTCAACCGTGTCCTCTACGTTGCTCCGCTTGGAAATGAGGAAGCTGGTCCGCCAGCTTCCAGGCAAATATTTTATCAAGACGGATTGAAATGAGCGCCGACAAGCAAATGGGCAAGTCACTGATTATTGCCGAGAAGCCGAGTGTGGCGGGCGACATCGCCAAGGTTTTGGGCAAGTTCAAGAAGGAAAAGGACTATTACGAGAATGACCAGTATGTCATTTCCTCGGCCATCGGCCATTTGGTTGAAATCGGCGCGCCGGAGAACGAAGAACCCAAGCGTGGAAAGTGGAACATTGAAAATCTTCCGGTGATTCCCACCCGCTTTGCCCTCAAGCCCATTGAGAGAACCGAAGCCCGTTTCAAGCTGTTGAAAAAACTCGCCGCCCGCAAGGATGTGGCCAATTTGATTAACGCCTGTGACGCCGGGCGCGAAGGGGAGCTGATTTTCCGCTATATAGTACAGTTGGCGGAACTGAAGAAGCCGATCCAACGGCTCTGGCTGCAGTCGATGACTCCAGACTCAATCCGGGACGGCTTCAAGCATCTGCGTTCGGACGAGGAGATGCATCCCCTGGCGGAGGCGGCGCGTTGCCGTTCGGAGGCAGACTGGCTGGTGGGGATCAACGGCACACGGGCGCTGACTTCGTTCAATTCCAAGGGCGGCGGATTCAACAAGACGACGGTGGGCCGGGTGCAGACGCCCACGCTGGCGGTTCTGGTCAAACGCGAGGGACAAATCCAGCGCTTTGAACCGAAACCGTTCTGGGAGGTGCATGCGCTGTTTGGCGCGCAGGCGGGTACTTATCCGGGTCGCTGGTTCGACGAGACATTCAAAAAAACAGCCGGTGACGACAAAGACGAGGATTCGGAGCGGCGCTTGGAGAAGGCGGAACGCATCTGGAACCAGGCACAAGCGGATGCGATTGTCGCAACCTGCCGGGGCAAACAGGGCATCGTTGAGGAAAAGAGCAAGCCGAGCACGCAGCTATCGCCGTTGTTGTTTGACCTGACTTCGTTGCAGCGCGAAGCCAACAGCAAGTTTGGTTTTCCCGCGCGCATGACGCTTTCCATCGCGCAGTCGCTTTACGAAAAACACAAGGCGTTGACCTACCCGAGGACCGACAGCCGCTATCTCCCAGAAGATTATCCGGCGACGGTGCGTACGACGCTTGGGAAGTTGAAGGGAGCAGACTCAGCCCTGAACTCGTTCGCGGCAAAAATCCTGGAAAACGACTGGATCAAACCGACCAAACGTATTTTCAACAATGTAAAGGTCTCGGACCACTTTGCCATTATTCCGACGGCTGAAATTCCCTCCAAGCTGAGCGAGACGGAAGCGAAAATCTACGAGTTGGTGGCCAAGCGGTTCATGGCTGTTTTTTATCCGGCGGCGGTTTTTGAAGTCACCACCCGCATCACGCGCGTTGAGAGCCATGCGTTCAAGACCGAAGGCAAGGTTTTGAAGGAAGCCGGATGGCTGGCGATTTACGGGCGGGAAGAGCAGGAGGAAGGCGATGAAGCCAACCAGTCCCTGCCTGCAGTGACGCAGGGCGAAAAGGTGAATACGGAGGAATTGGAGATCAAGGCGGACATGACGCGCCCTCCCGCGCGTTTCAACGAAGCCACGCTGCTTTCAGCCATGGAAGGCGCGGGCAAGCTGGTCGAGGACGAGGACCTGCGCGAGGCCATGTCGGAAAAGGGGCTCGGCACCCCGGCAACACGCGCGGCGATCATTGAAAATCTCATCAGCGAAAAATACATCGAGCGATTGGGGCGCGAATTGAAACCCACGGTCAAGGCGTTCGACCTGCTCGAAACGTTGGAGGTCATCCGCATTCCGTCCCTGTCTTCTCCGGAATTGACAGGGGAGTGGGAATACAAGCTCAAGGAGATCGAGCACAAAAAACTTACACGGCCCGAATTCATGCAGGAGATCGAGGGAATGACCCGCGATATGGTGGATCGCATCCGCCAAAAGGGAGACCCGTCCGAAGTGGTGCTGCATGACACGAGCCTGGTGGACCCGTTTTCGCAGCAACCGATGATCAAGACCTTGAAAGGTTTCCGGACGAAGGACGGATCATTTGCCGTGGCCAAGGTGATTGCGAGCCGCGTGTTGTCGGAGGCCGAGGTGGCGGAGCTGCTTGAAAAACGAGTGGTGGGACCGCTGGACGATTTCAGGAGCCGCATGGGCCGTTCCTTTAGCGCTTATGTACGGTTGGGCGATGACAAGGAAGTCACGCTGGACTGGGGAAGCACAAAGAACGAGGACGGAAGCTTCCAGACGATGAGCTTTGAGGGCCAGGAACCCGTGGGCGTTTGCCCGATCACGGGTCGCCGCGTGTTTGAAACACCGAATTCCTATATGTGCGAATCGGGAACGGAAGAGAACGGTAAAAAAGCCTTCCGTATTTCGCGAAAAATTTTGGAGCAGGAAATCACGCGGGAACAGGTTGTGAAGATGCTGACGGCCCGCAAAACCGATTTGCTCACAGGATTTGTCAGCAAAAAGACCCGGCGTCCCTTCAAGGCCTATCTGATTTTGAAGGATGATGGGACAACGGCGTTTGAATTTCCTCCGCGCGAGCCGCGGGTTCCGAAGGGCAAAGGCAAGGGCAAGAAAGCGCCGCCGACTTCCGAAGAACCGCCTGCAAAGGACGCGGAGTCTTGAATCGCGCTGCCGGTATTTGTGCGGGTTTGATTTTATTTTTGGCGATTGGGGTTGTGCAGTTGCGTGCTGAGCACGATGCCACAATTTGTACGCCTTTCGCATGCGTGGAATTGACGGTTCCAACAGGGTTCTTCAAAGGCGAGTTGAAAGATCATGCGGATGTAAAACGCGATCTGATGAGTCGCGGAATTAAATTTCCTGTCGGAAGCGAAGTTCGTTACTGGCCCGGAAGCAAAAAGCTTGTCATCAGGAACGACTCGGAAGAGATTGAAAAGGTGAAAGCCTTGCTGGCAGAGCCTCGGCGGTTGTCCTATAAAATCGGCACTCGCTGATTCGCGTTTCCGGATGTGAGACGAAGCGGCAATGCTTCGTCATTGCGAGGAGTCCGGCTGAACCGGACGACGTGGCAATCCAGGACACACCGAAACAAACAAAGAAAAACATCCGCTGCGCAGGATGCGCAGCGGTGCGGGCAGGATGCCCGCGCTCCGGGAGATGCGGGAAATTAGAGTGACACATGACAAAATCTCTCGTTGCAGCAGCAGCACGCAATGGCGCATGATGGCGCAACGATGGCGGATTCCGGCAACAGCCAATTTCTTGAGCCCCGGGCTTGGGCGGGTGATTTTTTGGCCCATCTGGGTTCGGACCGGGGTTATTCGCCGAAAACCATCCGCAATTATCACCAGACGCTGCTTGAGGTCAGCCGCGCTTTTCCCGGCGGCAAATGGTCCGATCTCCAGCCCGGCGACTTTCGAAAGTATCTGTACAAAATTTCCACAGAACAAAAGCTGAGTCCGGCGTCAATCCGGTTGCGCTTTTCCGCGCTGCGGTCGTTTTACAAATTTCTGCTGCGTTTGGGCCGTGTGGCGGAAAATCCCATGGAAGATTTCAATCTGCCAGTCCGGCAGCGGCGCCTGCCGTTGTTTTTGAGCGAGGAGCAGGTGATCCGGTTTTTGAACGCCCCGCTCGAATTGTTGAAGGACGGCAAAAAGAAAAAGCGGGGACCGGGCCGCATGTTGCTGGAATGGCAATACCTGCGAGACGCGGCAATTCTGGAGGTTTTGTACAGCACGGGAGTTCGTATTAGCGAATTGACAGGGATGGAATGGGACGATGTTGATTTTTCCGGCGGGGTCTGCCGGGTGGTGGGCAAGGGGAAGAAGGAGCGCGTGGTGATCCTGGGCGCTCCCTCGCTGGAGGCGATCCGGCTTTATCGCGAAGCGCTTCCCGCGAAATTAAACGCGAAGAGCGTGTTTGTGTCGCCGTCGGGCGAAGCGTTATCGTCCCGGGCGGTGCAGTTGCTGTTCAAGCGCTACCTGGCGCAGGCCGGGCTGGACCCGAAGATTTCGCCGCACAAACTCCGCCATACCTTTGCCACGCATTTGCTGGATCACGGGGCTGATCTGCGCGGGGTGCAGGAGCTGTTGGGGCACGCGAATCTGGCGACCACCCAGATGTACACCCAGGTCACGGCGGAGCGGCTGAAAAAAAGCTACCGCCAGGCCCATCCGCGAGCTTGAGGAGGAATTTAAGTTTTCCTCTGCGTCCTTCGCGATCTTCCTGTAAAAAAGTGTTCTGGTTTTCCTTGCGCCTTGGCGTTAAGTGCTATTTCAGCCGTTCGGCGACCATTAGATTTGAACTCTTCGGCCTCCATTGGTAGCCAAACCCAAATGTCATCGGCGCCGGATGCGAGTTCGAATACACCTCCATAAGGTCCGCCTGATACCGTTCCTTGAACAGCGCGGTCGGCCCGGTGTAAACACCTTCAAAGCGAAGCCTCCACGTTTTCTGGTCGAAATATTTCAGCGGAATTCCCGAATCATCCTGCACGATGGTTTTGGTGTGGCTGAGCAGGAATTTTCGAATCGTGCTGAATCCGTCGTAATGCATCAGATAGGACGCCGCCTTCAACAAACTAACACCATCTCCCTGTTTCGCGCAAAAACTCAGGAACTTGGGGTTGATGTCGCCGTCCGCCAGGTTCGTGCTGAAATAATACAGGGTCTGCTTGCCGCCCGGCCCCGAAAACAGGATCCGAACGCCCATGGCGCCCTCTTGGGCTGGCACAATGTTGCCCGATGCGTCCAAGGTTACAAAATCGACCGATTGAATCCGGCAATTCTGCCGGGCCAAAAAGACGTACAACACTGGCAAGGTTCCGCTCAACCGGGTCTGCTTGAGATCGATCTTCATGTCCTTGGTGCGGAAAAAGCTCCAATTGAGCAGGGCGTCCAGGGACTTGCGCAGGTTGGCCAGTTCGTCGGGCAGCCTGTCATCGGGCTTTGTCACATCCGGCAAAGGTCCGGTCGGCTCCAGCCCGGCCAAAATATATGTCGAAGCGTGCGGGAAAAACGCCGAGGCATAAAGAAAATCAGGCCCGCTGAACATGTAAAACATCGGTCCCGTCGTGGAAGCCGCTTCCCCCAATACCGAAGAACGGGCAATCGGATCCAGTTGCCTCCGCTGCAGGTTCGTCCAGGCACCGTTAAAAAACGCCGCATGGTCTCTCCATGCCTTTTCACTTTCGATCTGGCGCAAGGGCGAATCCGAGCCGCAGGGAAGGCCGGCCAAAAATCGCGCGGTGTCGTCGGCTGTGGCGGCTGCGGCGCGCAAGGACGCGGTTAAAAACAACAACAAAGCAAACAAGGATAATATTCTTTTCATAAAATGGATAGATTTAGCATCAGGTTAGTTTTGGGTTGGGATTGGGTTGGTTCGACATCGCAATCGGATGTGTCGGGGAAATGAAATAAACGGCCAGTCCCACAGCCAAGGTCGCCAGGCCTGCCAGTGATTCCATGGGCCTGTCGGCGAGAATGTGCCACATCATCCAGGCTGTAATGCCCAGAAAAATCAACGCCGTGAAGGGATAGCCCCACATCCTACATGGCCGGGGTAGTTCCGGATGCCGCACCCGCAACACGATCACGCCCAGAACCGCAAGAAACGACATCAAGGTCAGGCTGAACTGGATGTATGTCAGTACGGCATCAAACGTGGAGGTCAGGAGCAGGAGTATCACAATCGCCGATTGCACGATCAAGGCGACCCGCGGCGATCCTTGGGGGCAGCGCTTGGCCAGGAACCGCAAAGCCCGGCAGTCTTCGCCCATCGTCATGGAGACCCGGGGGCCGATCCAGGTCATTGCGCTGACTGCGGATACCAGTCCGAGCCCGATCAGGCCCGACATGATGTCCCCGCCAATCACGCCAAAAATACGTGTCGCGGCGACATGGCCGACGTCAATCCGCCCCGCCAATTCGGTGAGCGGCGCGACATAGAGAAACATCGCGTTAAGTGCCATATAGAGCGCCGTCACGAACACGGTGCCCACCAGCAGCGCAATGGGAGCGGTCCGTGCGGGGTCCCGCATTTCACCCAATATATACACGCACGCGTTCCATCCCGAGTAGGCGTACATCACATACACCAAACTTACCGCAAAAGAGTTTCCCGTGATCAATCCTGTGTCCCTGGTGTGCGGCAGGAACGATGCCTGCGAACGGCCCACCAGTGAAAAGCCCAACACAATCAGCACCACGATCAATATGATTTTCAGCGAGGTTGCGGTGTCTTGAAAAATACTGCTTAGGCGCAACGTGCCCAGATGTATCAGGGTCACAGCGACGACAACGCCCACTGACAGCGCGAGAGGCGCCACCCCCGGGAACAGCCCGTTCAGATAGGTTCCAAAAGCCATTGCCGCCAACGCCACCGGCGCGGCAAATCCGACAGTCGCTGAAATCCAACCCGCAAGAAATCCGACAGCCGGGTGATAAATTTGTGAAAGAAAATGGTACTCGCCTCCGGAACGCGGCAGGGCCGAGGCCAGCTCCGCATACGCGAGCGCGCCGCACAGGGCGCAGACACCGCCGGTTCCCCACAAAACCATGATGGCGAATGCCGACGGCAACCCCGTCACTTGAAATCCGAGACTGGTGAAGACACCCGTCCCGATCATGTTCGCCACCACAATGCATGTTGCCGTGAGGGGCGAAATCAATCGCAGGCCCGTTCCCCGCTGAGAATCCATCCCGGTCATTCAGCCGGATACGTTAGTCGCTCTCGCAAACTGAGTCACGAGAAATGAGGGGTTGTCGGCGAAGCTATTTGGGTGAGGCGGGGGCCGGTGTTTCGACTTTATCTTCCTCTAGGCTGGCTTTTTCAACCAATGTATCCTGGGCTAGAAAATATTGCGCCCACAACGAGGGTTCGCCGACCGGCAGCCAGCGTGGAGGCCAGCTCGTTGAATCAAGCCCGTAATTGCGCCCGTCCGAGCAGTGAAATACCAGGATCGCATGGGTGCCATGCTCGGGAACCGGCCTGGTTTTGGACCATTCAAAAATAACGACATGGGAAGGAGTCCCGGCAGCATCGAGGATTTTTTTGAGTTCGTGCGCAAATAAAAGGTCCTGGCTCGGCTGGTTGCGTCCGGGAACCCTGGCTTTGCGAATCAGGGCAAAGGTCGAGGCGCGATCCGGCATTTCGACGGGCTTGGCAGGACTTTCCGCCGGGGTGGCGGCAAATCCGGACTTTAATGCGGCAAACGAAAAAATAACGGCTGCGCAAAAAACGAAAGCCTTCATGGCGTCAATCTAGCCGATTTGCAGCCTCATGACAGTCAAAAAATGCCTTCCTCTGCGCCTCCGCGTCTTTGCGCGAGAAATGCTTTTCCATTAAATCTTTGGGGGATTGCAATTTCATGACTACCGCGTTATTTTGAAGGTGTGGCAATGCCAGGCAACGAAAAAGAAACGGATTCCGAAGCGCTTCCGGGGCGGGGCATTGTCATGAGCAGCCGCGTCCGCCTGGCGCGCAATTTGAAGGACAAGCCTTTTCCCGGATGGTTGAAAAAAAGCCAGCGTGAAGATCTGCTGGGGCTTCTCAAACCGGCGGTCCGCCACCTTCCGCAGATGGAGAAAGCCGCAATCGACCAAACGATGGATGCCTTCACTCCTTTGGAAAAGCAGATGCTGGTGGAAGAGCATTTGATCAGCCGCGAGCATGCAGCCAAAAATTCCGGCAGCGGGCTGGTGGTCAATGGCGAAAAGACCCTCAGCGTGATGATCAATGAAGAGGATCATCTGCGTCTTCAGGCCATCCTGCCCGGGCTCAGCCTGGAACAGGCCTGGAGTTGCATTGACGGGATCGACACCCAGCTCGAGAACGAGCTCAATTTTGCCTTTTCGCCGACCCTGGGCTACCTCACGGCCTGCCCGACGAATGTCGGCACCGGCATGCGCGCGTCCGTCATGCTGCATCTGCCGGGACTCGTGCTGAGCGAGCAGATCAACCAGGTGATCAAATCGGTCAACCAGATCGGCCTGGCCGTCCGCGGCCTTTATGGTGAAGGCACCGAGGCGTTAGGGAATCTGTTCCAGGTCTCCAACCAGATGACCCTGGGCGAAAGCGAGCAGGACATTCTCAACCGGCTGCAAAAAGTCATCAGCCATCTGATTGAGCACGAGCACAACGCGCGCAAGAAGCTGTTGCAGGAAAAGTCCCGGATGCTGGCCGACCAGTTGGGACGCTCCTACGGGATTCTGCTGCACTCCTATTCGATTTCCTCGAAAGAGGCGCTGAATCTGCTATCTTTACTCATACTGGGAGTCGATTTGGGGCTATGGCCGAACAGCCTGAGAGCCAAGATTGACGACCTGTTTATCCAGACCCAGCCGGCCCATCTTCAGAAGGCGGCGGATAAAAAACTGGGCGCGGAGGAACGGGACGCATTCCGGGCCGACCAGCTTCGGGAGAAGCTCAAGTCAATCCCGGCGCCCAATATAAAAAAAATGAAGAGTGTTTAAAATGGCAGGAGAAGAACCGATGAACAATTTTACGCCCAGAGCCCAGCAGGTACTGGCTCTGGCCCGCAAGGAAGCCGACCGGTTTAACCATAACTATGTCGGCACCGAACATCTCTTGCTGGGATTGATCAAGCTCGGCCAGGGTGTCGCGGTCAATGTGCTGCAAAAAATGGGGCTGGACCTGGAGACGGTGCGCATGGAAGTCGAGAAACAGGTCGGCTCCGGGCCCGACACAAAAATTTCCGGCAATATTCCCTACACTCCGCGCGTGAAAAAGGTGCTGGCGCTCGCGGGCAAGGAAGCCAAGAACCTGCATCACAGCTATGTGGGCACGGAGCACATCCTGCTCGGACTCTTGCGCGAAGGGGATGGCGTTGCCGCTCGAGTGTTGAAAACCCTGGACGTGGATCTGGACCGGGCCCGCAACGAGGTGCTCAGGGAGCTCGACCCGAATTTCGAAGCCTCAGAAGGCGAGGAAGAATTTAATGCGGGAGGGACCGGGGGCGAATCCCAGCAGGCCGCCGCTGGCGGGAAAAAGGAAGTCAAGACCCCGGCGCTCAAGGCCTTTGGCCGCGACCTGACGGAGCTGGCGTCAAAAAACGAGCTCGACCCTGTCATCGGCCGAAAGAACGAAATCGAGCGCGTCATCCAGATTCTTTGCCGCCGCACCAAAAACAATCCGGTGCTGATCGGCGAAGCCGGGGTTGGCAAGACCGCCATCGTCGAGGGGCTGGCCCAGGAAATCATCGCCGGCAATGTGCCGGAATTGCTTCGCGACAAAAAGGTCATCACGCTCGACCTCGCGTTGATGGTCGCCGGTACGAAATATCGCGGCCAGTTTGAGGAGCGCATCAAGGCGGTGATGGAGGAAATCCGCAAGTCCAGGAACATTATTTTGTTCATCGACGAAATGCACACGATCGTCGGGGCAGGTTCCGCCGAGGGCGCCATGGACGCGTCCAACATCATCAAGCCAGCGCTTTCCCGGGGCGAGCTCCAGTGCATTGGCGCCACCACGATGAATGAGTACCGCAAGTACATCGAAAAGGATTCAGCGTTGGAACGCCGCTTCCAGAGCGTGAAAGTCGATGCCCCCAGCGTCGATGAAACCATTCTCATCCTCAAGGGCCTGCGCCCGAAATATGAGCAGCATCACCGCGCCAAGATCAGCGACGAGGCCCTGGATCACGCCGCGCGTCTGAGCGACCGCTATCTGACCGGTCGTTTCCTGCCGGACAAGGCCATCGATATCATGGACGAGGCCGGCGCCCGCGCCCGCATTCAGGCGACCACGCTTCCTGCCGAATTGAAGGAGCAGGAGGGGGGCATTGATAAAATCCGGGAGGAAAAAGAGGCCGCCATCAAACACCAGGATTTTGAAAAAGCCGCTTCGCTGCGCGACAAGGAAAAGGCCGCCAAGAGCAACTTTGAAAACCGCATCGCCGAATGGCGCAAGAAGCGGGATGAGCAGGAAGTGCTCGTGAGCGCAGACGACATTCTTTCGGTGGTAGCCAAGTGGACCGGCATTCCGCTGACCCGCCTGGAGTCCAAGGAGATGGCAAAACTTTTGAGTATCGGAGACGAACTCCAGGGCAAGGTGATCGGCCAGGAAGATGCGGTCAATGCGTTGGCCATGGCGCTCCGCCGGTCTCGTGCCGACCTCAAGGACCCGAACCGGCCGATTGGCTCTTTTATTTTCCTGGGCCCGACCGGCGTGGGCAAGACTCATCTGGCCAAGTCGCTCGCCGAGCATGTTTTTGGAGAAGCCGATGCGCTGATCCAGCTCGACATGAGCGAGTACATGGAAAAATTCAATGTTTCGCGCCTGGTCGGTTCCCCTCCAGGATACATCGGATACGAGGAAGGAGGCCAGCTCACGGAAAAAGTCCGCCGCCGCCCGTATTGCGTGGTGCTGTTCGACGAAATCGAAAAGGCGCACCCCGATGTCTGGAACATTCTCCTGCAGATTCTGGAGGACGGACAGATTACCGACAGTCTTGGGCGCAAGGTGGATTTCCGCAACACGATCATCATCATGACGTCGAATGCCGGCGCCGAGCTCATGCGCAAGCAGAACACGGTGGGGTTTGGCGTGAATACGGATGAACAGGCTTACGAAGCGGTGAAGGAAAAACTCCTGGCCGAAGCCAAGAAAGTCTTCAAGCCGGAGTTTCTCAACCGCCTGACCGATATCATCGTGTTCCATTCGCTCAATCGCGAACATTTGGGCAAGATCGTCAGTCTGGAAATCGAAAAGGTGCAGAAGCGCCTCAAGGCTCGCAACGTCATACTCAAGCTGGCGCCTGCAGCCAACGAACTTCTGATCGACAAGGGCTACGATCCCGCTTACGGCGCCCGTCCATTGCGCCGGGCCATCGAACGATATTTGGAAGATCCGATTGCGGAAGAGTTGATTCGCGGCACAATCAAACCCGACTCCGTCGTGCTGGTGGATGCGAAGGACGACAAGCTGACGTTTACGTCCGAAGTCAAGGCCGGGCCCGAAGCGCCTGCGGCGTCGAAGGGGTGAGAGGCGGGATAGAAGGAAGGCGGAATTTAGAATTCAGAAGCACCTTCGGTGCTTTTCTTAAGAACTCGCACTCATTCCCACTTGTGTATAATGGAGAGCTTAATAGAGGGGATTAGGTCTCGCCAGGTTCAAGCAGTTCTGCTTGAACAATACGCATGAAAATTCCTGGGCTGGTCAAGGGTGATATCGACGGCTTTTTCGGCCTCTTCATCGATAATCTGCTGCAGCTTTTGTTGATCGCCACCCTGTGCCCGCTTATCTGCGGGTTTCCCGCCGAGTTTGTCACCCACCGCATTTTGCCGGCGGCGGCGCTGTCGATCCTGGTGGGCAATTTGTTTTATTCATGGCAGGCGCGACGTCTGGCGCAGCGCACGGGCCGCGACGATGTGACGGCGCTGCCGTATGGAATCAATACGGTAACGCTAATCGCGAACATCTTCCTGATCATGGGGCCGATTTACCATGCCACCGGTGACTTCCATCTCGCGTGGAAGGCCGGGTTGTTCGCCTGTTTTTGGAGCGGCATCATGGAGATCATCGGCGCGTTTGCAGGGGATTCGCTTCGTCGCCGCACGCCGAGGGCGGCGATGCTTTCGGCCCTGGCGGGTGTGGCCATCACGTTTATTGCCATGGGCTTCGTATTTCAAATTTTCGCCTCACCCGCCACCGCGCTGATCCCGATGTTGTTGATTGTGGGGTTCTATGCCTCGGGCACCAAGTTGCCGCTGGGGATTCCGGGCGGACTGCTGGCTGTCGGCGTGGGTGTGATTATTGCATGGGGATTGCGGTTTGCGGGTTTTGAAAGCTTTCATCCGATTTCGGGTGCGCTCCAATTCGGGCTTCATCTACCGGTCCCTGTTTTTGGAGAGCTGTGGGGTATCCTGACGCAGCCAATCGGGTGGAAATATTTGTCTGTGATCCTGCCGATGGGATTTTTTGGCGTGATTGGATCGTTGCAATGTCTCGAAAGCGCCGCCGCTGCCGGGGACCATTATGAAACCCGGTCGTCCCTGTTGATGAATGGCGTTGGATCGTTGGTGGCTGCCTGTTTTGGCAGCGCGTTTGCCACGACGATTTACATCGGTCATCCCGGCTGGAAAGCCATCGGCGCGCGCCATGCCTATTCCGCGATCAACGGGGCTGTGATTGCCGCGTTGTGCGTAACGGGCGCGTTGACGGCTATTCTGAAAGTGGTTCCGATGGAGGCGGCGCTCGGCATATTGCTCTGGATCGGCCTGATCATCATGGCTCAGTCGTTTCAGGAAGTGCCGAGGCAGCACGCATTGGCCGTGGCTTTTGGTTTGGTGCCGGCCCTAGCCGCATGGGCGTTGCTGCTGATCGAAACATCGCTCCGGGTTGCGGGCAGCAGTTTGTTTGAGGCTGCGCCAAAGTTTGGAAATACGCTTTATATCCACGGCGTGATGGCGCTGAGCCAAGGATTTTTGCTTTCGTCGATGATCTTTGCCGCGATCCTCGTGTTTACCATGGAGCGGAAATTGATCTCCGCCGGCCTTTGGACATTGGTGGCCTCCGTATTGTCAGGCGTGGGGCTCATTCACGCCTACACCCTGGCGCCGGAGGGCGTTCAAAACAAGTTCGGCTGGCTGGCGGCCCCGGATTTTTTCTGGTGCTACCTGGCCGTCGGGCTTGCCTTGCTGGCGCTGGGTTGGGCGAAAGCCCGGCAGGCGCGGGGGTAGGTGGGACGACACGGGGGCCGTCCCTCCAACCTGCCGCGTTTATTTCTTAACCGCGCCGTAGATCTTGCCGATCTCGTCCCAGTTTAGAACGTTCCAGATCGCCTTGAGATAATCCGGACGGCGGTTCTGATATTTGAGATAATAGGCGTGCTCCCAGACATCGACGCCGAAGACCGGCTTGTGGCCGTCCATCAAAGGACTGTCCTGGTTGGCGGTGGAGATGACAGACAATTTTCCGCCGCCGTCCACAATGAGCCAGGCCCAGCCGCTGCCAAAGCGCGTGGCACCGGCCTTTTCAATGGCTTCTTTCAACGCATCCGTGCTTCCAAACGCTGCCTTAATGTCGTCCGCCAGCTTGCCTTTGGGCTCTTTGGCACCGCCGGGGGTGAGGATTTTCCAGAACAGGGAGTGGTTGGCATGGCCGCCGCCGTTGTTGCGGACAGCCGTGCGGATGGCTTCCGGCACAGCGGAGAGATTGCCAATCAAATCTTCAACCGACTTTGACGCCAGTTCCGGGGCCGACTCGAGAGCCTTGTTCAGGTTGGTGACGTAGGCCGCATGGTGCTTGTCGTGGTGGATTTCCATCGTTTGGGTATCGATGTAGGGTTCCAGCGCATTTTTCGCATACGGTAAATCAGGGAGTGTATAAGCCATAACTGTTGCTTTCTTTGTTGTTGTATTTGGTTTTTACAAAGGTTGAGAAAGCTAAAATAAACCAAAGAACGCAAGCCGCAAGGGGGAAAATCGTTCTTGGTTTCACGTTCCAGGTTCTTTGTGGGTTTGAGCTTAAAAATCGATTGCACGATGCGGGTCTAAACTCCAGCTTGATGCCGAATAAATATGTCAAACCGTCTGCTTTATGAAACCCACATGCACACGCCGCTGTGCAAACACGCGGAAGGATTGCCGGGCGAATATGCCGCCGTGGCCGAAGGCCGCGGTTTAAAAGGCATTATCGTCACCTGCCACAGCCCCATGCCCGGCGGCTTTTCCGCCTCGGTGCGGATGGAATCGGAACAGTTCAACGAGTATGTCGCGCTGGTTGCGCAAGCCCGGAAGGAATGGGAGGGACGCATCGACATCCGCCTGGGGCTCGAGAGCGATTATTTTCCGGGGATGGAGGGCTGGCTTGAAGAACTGCATGGGCGCGCAACATTCCACTACATCCTGGGGTCCGTGCATCCGCAGATCCGCGAATACCTGGCAAAATTTTTCAAGGGCGACTGGACGGAGTTTTACCGCCAATATTACCGGCATCTGGCCGATGCGGCGGAAACGGGACTTTTCGATTGTTTGTCGCATCCTGACATTGTGAAAAACCAGGGCGCGGAATTCTGGAATGTGGTGGAGTTGATGCCGGAAATCAAAAAGGCGCTGGACCGGATCGCCGCCACGGGGATTGCCATGGAACTCAACACCTCGGGCGTGAACAAAAAGGTGGCGGAGATGAATCCCGGCCGGGAAATTTTGCGCGAGATCCGGGAAAGAGGCATCCCGGTGGTGGTCGGTGGCGACGCGCATGAGCCGGAACGCGCGGGGGACGGATTCATAAAGGCCCTGACAATTCTAAAAGAGGAGCGGTTCGAATCCGTGAGTTATTTCCTGGACCGCAAACGGGTTGAAATTCCGCTGGATGCGGCCCTGGCGAGTCTGCGATAATCGCAGGCGTCATGCCACGAGATGATTTTAAAAAACGCTGCCGCAGCCTGGGTGTCAACCCGGCCGATTTCGAGGAATCGTTTTGCCGTTCCTCCGGCCCGGGCGGGCAGAATGTAAACAAGGTTTCCACGGCTGTGGAATTCAGGCACAGGCCGAGCGGCCTTGCCGTGTCGGTGCAGGATTCCCGTTTTCAAGCGCAGAACCGCAGGCTGGCCCGTGAACGATTGCTGGACCTCATTGAAAGCCGTCGGCAGGAACGCACCCAGATGCGATTGGCGGCCCAGGCCAAAGCGCGGCGGCAACGGGCCCGGAGATCGGCGGGAACCAAGCGCGAACTGGTGGCGGGGAAGCGCGTTCGTTCCGCCATTAAGCAAAATCGCCGCCGTCCGTCCGAGGATTAGCCCGCCTAAAGTCAGGGCCGCACGGCCAAACTCTGTTATTAATACAAGCCAGCAACCTGTCATTGCTATTGTTTGTAGGGGAAACTCCATTTAATTTGCACCCATATGAAATCCGGCTCTCATGCCAAACTGCCTGCCAAATCCAGGCCGCCCAGCGCCTCCAGCCCGTCTTTTATTCCCATTAAAAAACTGCTGGTTGCCAACCGCAGCGAAATCGCCATCCGGATTTTTCGTTCGGCCACCGAGCTCGGATTGCGTACCGTGGCCATTTATGCGGAAGAAGACCGCTTTTCCATGCACCGCTTCAAGGCGGACGAGGCCTATCAACTGGATAAAAGCAAGGGGCCGGTCGGGGCCTATCTCGACATCAACGGCATCATTGCCCTGGCGGTCGAGAAAGGCGTGGATGCCATTCATCCCGGCTACGGCTTTCTCTCGGAAAATCCCGCTTTCGCGCGGGCCTGCCAGTCAGCCGGAATTGTTTTCGTCGGGCCCAAACCCGAATTGCTGGAGTTGATGGGCGACAAAGTGGCGGCGCGCGCGCTGGTTGAAAAGCTCAAGCTCCCGACTTTGCCCGGAACCAAGGATCCGATTTCAAACCGGAAAAAAGCGCTGCAAGCCGCAAAACAAATCGGCTTTCCGCTCATGATCAAAGCGGCATTCGGCGGCGGTGGCCGCGGCATGCGCGTGGTGCAAAAGGAGTCCGA
The DNA here is from genome assembly GCA_028713655.1 of Candidatus Methylacidiphilales bacterium. Taxonomy (NCBI): domain Bacteria; kingdom Pseudomonadati; phylum Verrucomicrobiota; class Methylacidiphilae; order Methylacidiphilales; species Methylacidiphilales bacterium. Next base: position 23,098 of record JAQTNW010000017.1, read on the forward strand.
CCTGGACCGCCTGCTCGACGAAGCCCAAACCGAGGCCGACCGCGCCTTTGGCAATCCCGCCGTTTTTTTGGAAAAATTCATTTCACGGGCGAAACACCTGGAAGTGCAGATTCTCGGCGACAAGCACGGCAATGTGGTACATCTCTACGAGCGCGATTGCTCGATCCAGCGCCGGCACCAGAAGGCAGTGGAAATAGCGCCCTCCGTCGGAATCGACGAAAGTATCCGCCAGGAACTGTTTAACGCCTCGGTGGCGATAGCAAGCGAAGTCGGATATGACAACGCGGGAACCATCGAGTTCCTCTATGACGCGGACCAGAAGGAATGGTTCTTCATCGAAATGAACCCGCGCATCCAGGTGGAGCATACGGTCACGGAAGAAATCACCAACATCGACATCGTCCGCTCGCAGATTCTCATCGCGCAGGGCCATCCGTTGCACGGAACCGAGGCGGGCATTCCGGCGCAGGAGGAAATCCCCTGCATCGGCAACGCCATCCAGTGCCGTGTTACGACCGAGGACCCCGGAAACGGGTTCACTCCGGACTATGGCGAGATACTGACCTACCGCTCGGCGGCCGGATTCGGCATCCGCCTTGACGGAGGAATGGCCACGGCTGGAGCGGTCATCACGCCGTTCTATGATTCGCTCCTGGTGAAAATCACCGCGCATGGAAAAAACTTCCCGATCGTTCTGCAGCGCATGGAACGTTCCCTGCGCGAATTCCGCATCCGCGGGGTCAAGACCAACATTCCCTTTTTGGAAAACGTCATTCTCAACGAAACGTTCCGGGCCGGCCAGGCAACCACGCGGCTCATTGACAGTACGCCCGAACTGTTTGAGTTCAAACCGCGCAAGGACCGGGCGACCCGGTTGCTCGCTTTTTTGGGTGAAGTGATCGTCAACGGGAACCCGCACGCCAAGGGATTCAAACCGGTAAAAATTCCCGCTGAAGCGATCCTGCCGAAGTTTGACCACAAACAGGAACCGCCGCCCGGCTCCCGGCAGCGGCTGCTCGAACTCGGCCCCCGGAAATTTTGCGACTGGGTGCTTGCGCAGAAGCAGTTGCTTCTTACCGACACGACATTCCGCGACGCGCATCAGTCCCTGCTGGCCACCCGGGTCCGGACGTATGACATGGCAGCGGTGGCCGACGCCGTGGCGCGGCTGACGCCACAGTTGTTCAGCCTGGAGATGTGGGGCGGGGCAACCTTTGACACAGCCATGCGTTTTTTGCATGAAGATCCCTGGGACCGTCTGCGCCTTTTGCGAGCCCGGGTTCCGAACATCTGCTTCCAGATGCTGTTCCGCGGTTCCAACGCGGTGGGTTATTCCAATTATCCTGACAATGTGGTGGCGGGATTTGTCAAGCATGCGGCGGAGGAAGGCATCGACATCTTCCGCATCTTCGACTCCCTGAATTACGCTCCCAACCTGAAGGTTGGAATGGAAGCGGCGCTGAAAACGCATGCCATTTGCGAGGCGGCAATCTGTTATACCGGCAACATCCTGGACCCGAAGAGGGACAAATATCCGCTCAAGTATTATGTGAAGTTTGCGAAGGAGCTGGAGCGCATGGGGGCGCACATGCTGGCCATCAAGGACATGGCCGGATTGTGCAGGCCGCATGCCGCCTACAAACTGGTCAAGGCCCTCAAGGAAGAAATCGGCATCCCCATTCATTTCCACACGCACGACACCAGCGGAATCAATGCGGCCTCGATTTTGCAGGCGGCCGAGGCGGGCGTGGACGTCGCGGACGCCGCCATCGCTTCCATGTCCGGCTCCACAAGCCAGCCGAATCTCAATTCCATTGTCGCGGCCCTGCAATTCCATCGCAGGGACACCGGGCTGGATTTGGATACCTTGAACGAATTTTCAGACTATTGGGAGCAGATCCGGACGTATTACGAGCCTTTCGACACCGCGCCCGGCTCCGGTTCCGCCGAAGTCTATCTGCATGAAATGCCCGGCGGCCAATACACCAACCTGAAGGAGCAGGCGGCGAGCATGGACATCGCGCATCGCTGGTCCGAGATCGCCCGCTGCTATGCGGACGTGAATAAATTGTTAGGCGACATTGTCAAGGTGACGCCCAGCAGCAAGGTCGTCGGCGACCTGACCATGTTCCTGATTACGCGCGGCATTCAGCCCAAGGACGTGCCCAATCTGCCGCCCGGAACGGACTTTCCGGAATCGGTAATCGACATGCTTGCCGGCGGACTGGGCCAGCCCTTGGGCGGGTGGCCGAAGAAGCTGCAAAAAACCGTCCTGGGCAGCCGCAAGCCGTTGAAAGGCCGTCCGGGCGCCTCGGCGCAGGCGGTCAATTTCAAGCAGCTTCGCGAGGAGCTGAAAGGCAAATTGCGGCGCGACCCGTCTGACAGCGATGTGTACAGCCACCTGATGTACCCCGCTGTGTTTGCCGAATTTGTAAAATTCCAAAAGGACTACGGCGACGTTTCGGTTCTGCCGACCTGCCCCTTCTTTTATGGATTGAAAATCAACCAGGAAATTTCCGTCCACATCGAGGAGGGAAAAACATTGTTCGTCCGCCTTGTCAATGTGAGCGATGCGGACCAGGAAGGCAAACGGCAGGTGGTGTTTGATCTCAATGGTTTGCCACGGCATACGACCGTGCAGGACAAATCGATCAAGCCGCAGACCCAACCGCGGCAAAAGGCCGACCCTGCCGATTCCCTGCAGGTCGCAGCCCCGATTCCGGGCATGGTGACATCGCTGGCTGTTAGTGTGGGCTCGAAGGTGAAACAGGGCGACAAGCTGCTTATCCTTGAGGCCATGAAAATGACCACCACACTATCATCGCCGGTGGATGGCGTCGTCGCGGAGCTTCATGTCAAGGTGGGCGAGACGGTTGAAAGCAAAGACCTGATCCTCAAGCTGCGCGCGGAGAAATAGAGAGCACGATCCCCCTGACAATGGGGAAGTGAAAGGGGTTGTATTTCCCGCGAACTCCGACATTTGTCGCGAGCGGGAAGACGCGAAAGTAACAAAGATTTTAACCGCAGATGAACGCAGATAATCGCTGATGGAAACGACAAATCGCATTTAAAACCTCGAAACACATTTGGGCAGGCAGGATTTACAGGATCGACATTATGCTTTGCCAGAGGCCTGCTTTTTCGTCCGATAGGCTGCGGACTTTTCGGCCACATGGCAGGTTGTGACTGGGCTAAAGCTGACGTGTACCCGGGCATGAAGGACATCGGCCACCCTGCGGAGCATGGACAACGAATGGCCTTCATAACTCGGAGACTCCAGCCGGCTGACCTGTTGCTGGGAGGTGCTCAACCGACGCGCGAGTTCCGCCTGGCTGAGGCCTGCCATTTTGCGGAGGTTCGTAATTTGAAGTGCAACGTCCCAGGCTTCTCCCGCGCGTTTGAATCGCGCTTCGAAGGCGGGATCTTTGTGCTGCTCTTCTAAATACCTGTCAAAATTGGTTTTTTTCATCTTGTTGCCTCCCGTTCCATCCAATCCTTCATTCGTGCCAAAGCGGTTTCTTTATCCGACACTGGAATCTTCCAGGCTTTGTTCCTAATTCCATGAACAAGAATGATTCTGCGTCCCTTGGTAAAAAACCATAGAACCCGGGTGTTCAGCTTCCCAATATGCCGAAGTTCATAAAGGTTATCCCCGATATCCTTGGAGAGGGGTTCCCGATGACATTGGCGATTTTTCAACTTGTTCAAGCCCGCCATCACAGCGGCATGGTCATCTGGATTGGTTTCCTTTAGCTCCTCCAAAAATTCGAGAACCGGTTTTTTCCCGGTCTCCGATTCATAAAACTCTACAGTGAATTCCATGGGCAGTCAACATCAATATTGATGTATAACCTTTTAGCTCTTCCAAAGAGGATTGTGCGGCGCAACCCAAGGCTTTTCTTTGTCGCTTGTGTGAAAAACGCGTTTCGATTATTGCCTCTGAAAATCCATGCCAATCCGTGGATCAAACGGCGCCCGTTCTTTTACCCTTGTCTCACGTTCGCTGAAGCATTTAGCCCGGATTTTTCACCTGCTTCTGAAAACCCCTGCAAAGTGTCCAGCCAAATGGGCGGGCAAAATCAGGGATGCATTCACATCCGGGCTATAAACAAAACCGCCTGAATTGGATTTTTTTGAATTGGAAACGCCTTATTTTGAGGCGGTTTTGCAATAACCTGCATAGGCGTAGTGCGTGTCTTTCCACGGTCGCGTCACAGCGCAAATAGGTTGATCATTAAAATGAGTGTGAAATATGCAGGTTAGCGCAATCGGCTTGATTCTGTAGTGGCCGGTAATCTTGAACTCGAACAACCGGTCTTCTTCCTGCGCGCCACCGCCAATGTTATGAATGACAAGGGGGCAGCCCGCCGCATCGCTGCGGTCGCTGACGATCATGATGTGGGGAAGATTCTGGGGCACAATGCACGTGACGAGATCGCCCGCTTTATAGTCCGCGGGATTTGTCGAAACGGGCAGTTCGTATCCCTTGCGCTTGAAATAAATCTGCAGATTAGGGACGCGCCGATGGTCAATGTTTTTATCAGGTTGCCTGAGTCCCCACTGCTGGGGATAACTTGAAAAATGCTGCGTCATGTCTTCATGGACTAATTTCTGAAGATCCATGCCCATGCTTGCGCGCAAGGCGCGCACAACCACATCAGAGCATACTCCGCCTGCAATTGGTACATCCCCGCCGGGATAATCCAATTTTTGGTAGCTGGGATCATAACGCAGTGTGCAGCCGATCTGGCAGCGGGCGGCGCTGACAATGTTCACTGGGGCCGCCTCACCGGCAGCCTTAAGCGACAGTGGCAGAGTCAGCAGCCAAAGCGTGATCATTGCCGGAATTTTCATTATGGGATTGAATGTTAAATTTCAGACACTGTGCGCAGAGGAACTGTCTGTGCAGAATTGTTATGCATTTGTTTTGTCACCTTCGAAAGCACGCCTTCGAGAAGCGGCGTCATCAGGTTCAGTTTCTTTAACTGAATCACGGTGTTCCACAGCGGCTCGAATTTCTTCCATCCGCTCGTGTAAAAGAAATGTTTCAGTTGATGTTTAAGCGCGCCATGAGACAAACTGCTCTGGAAGATTGAACTCCACTTGTAGAATTCGCGATACGACCGGTCATATCCGTCTTTCAGTTGCGCGGCGCTTATTTGCGTGGGCATGAATGTAACATGGCGGGTGTCGTATAGGTCCCAATTATCGGTCATGATGCGGTTTGCATCCTTCATCTTCTGATAAAATGCGGTTCCAGGATAGGGTGTGGCAATATGAAAGGTGGCGGTTGTAATTCCGGACTCGACCGCCCATGAAACCGTCCTTTCAAATACTTCATGGTCGTCGCCATCCAAGCCAAAAACAAAACTCCCGTTTATCATAATCCCCAGTTCATGCAACCTATTGACGGCATTGCGATAATTTCTGCCCAGATTTTGCCGTTTATTGCTCTGCCTCAGATTTGATGAATCCAAACTCTCAAATCCCACAAAAATGCTCCTCAGGCCGGCATCCGCAGCCGATTCAATCAGGTCGCCATCCAGTATGGAGTCCACTGTGGCCGCGCCTTGAAAAATTCTCTTCATGCCCCTCATTCCATTGAATAAATCACGGGCAAATTGTTTATGTCCGAGCAAGTGGTCGTCTAAAAAGTAAAGATGTCGTCCGGGGAGCCGCTCGATCTCGCTCAAGGCTTCCTCCACATTCTGGGTATAAAAGGGCCTCCCTCCCTTGAAAAAGGCGTCCTTGTAACAAAACTCGCAATGGTGGGGACAACCTCTGGTAACCACGATTGAGTTTGGAACCAAATATAACTCCCGCTGAATCAGGTCCCTGCGAATAGGCGGGACTCCCTTCAATGTCCTGTTTTTCGAAGTATATTCTTTTTGTAGTGTCTTGTTTTTAAAGTCTTTTAAAAATGCGGGAAACGACTCTTCAGCAGGTCCGATAAAAATAGCGTCCGCATGCACAGACGCCTCTTGTGGCAGTGATGTCACATGCAATCCTCCCAGGATTACAAACACGCCCTTTTTGCGATAGTGGTCAGCAGTCCGGTATGCCCGGTAGGCATTGGTTATATAAACTTGGATAACAACAATGTCCGGTTCATCATCCAGGTACAATTTCTGCACATGCTCATCGATGATTTCCGCGTTGTCGGATGGCGATAAATAACCGGCAAGCGTTGCCAATCCAAGAGGGGGGAAAAGCGAATACTTAATCGGCCGCCAAAAGGGGCCCTCGGCTTCTGTTAAGGCCGGCAGTATGAATTTTATCTTCATTCAAACAATTCTCCGATGGCCCGGCCCTAAAGGTTACTTCGGACTTTTTTCCGGCGCGGGCGGCCTGGGCGGGGGAGGCAACGCCTTATAAGCTCCAGAGACTTGCAAATCAATGCTGTAAAGGGAGGTTCGGGCGGTGACAAACAGGGTTTTATGGTTCTTGCCCCCAAACGTCACATTCGAGGGCTGTTCCGGGAATTGGATGCATTCAAGCAGCACGCCTTCCGGCGAATAAATGGCCACTTTTTTCCCGGCCATATAAACATTGCCGTTATCATCCAAAGTCATCCCGTCGCAATCCTGTTCGGCAAAAAGCCGTTTGTTTCTCAGATTGCCGCCCCGGACGATGGTGTACACCCAGACCCGTTTGGCGCCTTCATCGGAGATGTACAGTTTTTTACCGTCCGGTGTGCCGGCCAGGCCGTTGGGCTTTATCAAATCATCGGTGACCCGCCTCAGCTTCCCGTCCTTGGGCAGGTAATAGACATGCATGCCGTCCTGTTCGAGGTCATCGGTCTTGCCGTAGCGGGGATCGCTGAAATAAATCCCGCCCGCGGGGTCAACCCAGAGGTCGTTCGGGCTGTTGAGCTTTTTCCCCTCGTAACTGTCCGCCAGCGGGGTCAATTGGCCGTTGAGATTGTCACGGATCAGGCGGCGTCCGGCGCCTTCGCAGACGAGCAGGCTCCCGTCCGAATCGAAGTACAGCCCGTTGGCGGCGTTGGATTTTTCCCGGTACAGCTTCAGGTCGCCATTGAGGGTCCAGATGTAGATCCGGTTGTTGGGTATGTCGCTGAAATAAAGGTTGCCGCCCGAATCGCAGGCGGGGCCTTCCGCAAAGCGGAACCCGCCGGCGAGATACCGGATTTCCGCGCCGGGTTGGATCAGGCCCGGGTCGTGTGCCGACACAGGGTTCTGGGAGATTGCGAGCAGTGCAAAGGACAATGCAAAATGGAGCAGGGAGCGTGGATTCATAATCTGAAGTCGGTTTATCCGGATCATGATACAGATTTACGCAGAAGAAAAAAGCAGCTTTTCAAGCAGCCTGCCCCGATGACTATCGGGGATGGAAGAACCCACTTGGTCACAGCGTGAGCCCATTTCATGGCTCGCCTTGTGTTTCGGCAATGAACTTCTGGAGAAAAGACAAATAGTTCCTCGACCCGGGAATATCGCTCCTATGGGTGTCGATTGAGTGTTGCACAGTCTCGATTGCTTTGAGCCAGTCAGATATTTCAAGCGGGCTCTCAATAAGGCTTCCATCGGCATCATTGGATTGCTCCATGATATCGTCTGGCGCGAGGTAAATGCTCCTGGCAAGCCCCGTCAAAATGCGATCCCGCTCTGTTGCTTCAGGCAAATTTGGCTGTGCGCCTTGAACGAGCTTGCGGGCCTTTATGATTGTGGACCGGACTTGAGAATCGGTTAGCTCGCATCCAGACGTTTGGGCAAGCGTGTCAGCCGCGCAGATCATCTGCTCGATATGGAACATCAGGCCTGCAAAGAAGGCGTTCTTCATTCGATTTGTTGGGTTGGATTTCATTTGTTATTCCGATACGTCAGGCAACGTTCTGTCCAGCCTTCGAGCCAGCGTTTTTCGTCCCGTTCCGGCGGTGAGTTGGCCACACGGCGTTTCAGCATCCGGATTGCTGCGGCCGAAAATTCAACCAAAGCGGGATTGCCCGGCGCGGTGTTTTTCATGCTCTGCAAAACCTGGAGCAGGCCCCAGCCTTCGCCTTTGTAACGCTCGGTTTCCTTGATGCCTTCGCCCTTGAAGTTGACGTAATCGATCAGCGCATACAGGCCGTGAGGGGTTGCGGCAACCCGGTAAAATTTATCCCGGATCGGACCGGTCTCGGCGGGCGGCAGGGTTTCCAAAATCCGGGGCAGGGCCTGTTCGAGTCTCTGGGCTGCGAATTGGGCCTGGAGTTCAATCGTGTCGCGCAGAAAAATCCGCAGCGAGTTCATTTCCGGGCTGTTTTGTTCCGTAAGGAATTTCTCGCGCGAGTTCCAGGGACATTCACGGTATTTCAACAGGACTTCGGGGAGCTTGGCGCCGCGGGATTGGATGTAAGCCCGCACCAGGGGAAAACTTTCCTCAAACGGGCCCCGGTAATTTTTGGGATACCAGATGAAATGGCAGATGCCGAGCGAGGCGAAGTTTTCGCCCTCGTTCCAGGACGTGAGGCCCTCGATGGTGCCGTCGCATTCGTTCCGCCAGATTTTTTTGCCGATTTCGAGCGCCTGCTCGCGCGTGACTTGGACCTCGGCCCGGCCGGACGATGTTGCCAGCGCCAGGAAGATGCATAGAAGCGGAAGAATGGGTCGCCATAGGGCAATTTTGGACTGCGGTGGCATGACACCGCTTTTCATTACGGGCGACATGTCGCCCGTTTCCAAAGCGCAGACATGTCTGCGCACTCCAAAGTCGGACTTGCGATGACGCCGGGCGACGCGGCAGTATTCAGGGCCGCCTTGGCTTAATAATCCAGATGTGATTGTTCGGATCATAATGGCGGAAACTCCTCTCCACTGTTCAGGCGTTCGTATTCTTCAAGCGTGCCGACATTGAACCAGTACCCTTGATTGAGCGGCATGCCGAAAAGCGGGCCGTGTTCCCGGGCCATCTGCGACCAGATGGCGGCGAGCCCGCGGGGATTGGAATCGGGAATGCGCCGCAGGAAGGCCGGTTCAATGACGGCGACATTGGCGTAGTCGTGATAGGCAAGATCGGAGCGCGACGCGAATCGCCCCACATCGCCTATGCGGCCATCCGGATCAATGCCGACAGTCTCTATGCCGGGGCGCGTGCGCAGCGCGAGACTGATTTCGGAGTCATGAGCGCGATGAAAATCCAGGAGGGCGTCGATGGGCAGGTCGCTAAGCACATCTCCGCTGTGCAAAAGAATCGTTTCATCGCCCAGCAGGTCCTCGACGTTTTTGAGCCCGCCGGCCGTGCCAAGCAAGAGCGGTTCATGGCGCAATACAAGTGGCAGGCCGTGCCAGGTGTTGTCCGGAAAAGCCGCGGCGTAAACTGCGGCGCAATGATGGGTGTTGATGATAAAGCGCCGGATGCCAGCCCGGGCCAGATGCTCGAAAACGTATGTGATCATCGGACGACCGCAGACGGGCAGGAGGGGTTTGGGGCAGGCGTCGGTCAACGGCTTGAGCCGGGTTCCCAGACCCGCGCCCAAAATAAAAGCTGTCGTGACTTTTTTCAAAACCGCATCACTCTTACCGAATTCAAAACGCGTGTAAATGATGCATACAACAAACTTTGAACCGTTGCGGGAGGCCACGATCCGGGCTTTATCCCTGGACCCGTCCGAACCGCTGGAATTCGACCCGCTCCTGAAGGGGGGCTCCGACCGGCATTTTTACCGGTTGAAGGCCGGTGGGGGACGTTCCTGGATTGCCGTGTGTTATGGCACCGAACGGGCGGAAAACGCGCTTTATACGGACATTGCCCGTTTCCTGGAAAAGATCGGGGTGCCGGTACCGCGCATTGTGGCCGAGGATGCGGCAGGCCGCATGCTCTGGCTGGAAGATCTGGGTGGCGAGGATTTGTATTTTTATCGCAGCGCAGCGTGGGATCAAAAGTTGGAATTGTACGGAAAGGCAATCCGCGCAGCGTCCGTGTTGCATGGCAGCGGATGGGAACGGGCCCAGGCTCTGAAACTGGAGTTGATGCCGGGGTTTGACGAAAAACTCTACGCCTGGGAGCGAAACTATTTTTATGACGAATTTTTGGCCGGGGTTTGCCGCGATCCGCTCGACACCGGCGCGCGTGAAAAGATAGAGGCTGACTTCCAGCCCGTTGCCCGCCGCTTTTCGGAAGCCGCGCCCGAACTGGTACACCGCGATTTTCAATCGCAGAACATCATGGTGCGGGGCGGGGATGTGGTCCTGATCGATTTTCAAGGCATGCGCCGCGGGGTGCGGCATTACGACCTGGCCTCGCTGATTTTTGATCCCTATGTGGTTTTCACAACGGGAGAACGGGAAAAGTTGATAGGGCTGGCCTTTTCCCTGGATGGCGGCGGGCAGAGCCCCGCGGATTTTCGGCGGGACCTGCTGGCCGCCGCCACGCAGCGGTTGATGCAGGCGCTTGGCGCTTATGGATTGCTGGGCTTGAAAAAGGAAAAAACCGCGTTTTTGCGCCACATTCCGCATGCGCTTGAAAATCTGGGATGGGTGCTGCGCGCCGGTGGGATTTCAACAGCGCTGTTGGAGCGCGTGGAAAAACATCTGCCTGTGTGCAAAGAAAAATATGCCGCAACGAAACCCGGTGCTTGAATTGCTGGCGGGATACAAGGCCTTCGACGGAAACGAAGCCGCTTTGTTGGAGCGGATTCTGGAGTTTGTTCGCAGGGAACCCGCCTGCTTTGAGCGCTCAACGCAGGAAGGGCATTTGACCGGCTCGGCCTGGGTTCTGGACCCGGCTGCAAAAAAAGTGCTTCTACTGCACCACGCCAAGCTCGGAAAATGGCTGCAGCCGGGAGGCCATGCCGATGGAGATCCGGATCTCGAACGGGTTGCCAGGCGCGAGGTATTCGAGGAAACCGGCCTTGAAGGCCTGGAATTGTCCGGCAACGGAATTTTTGATGTGGATGCGCATTGGATACCGGCGTGGAAGGATGATCCCGGCCATTGGCATTTTGACGTGCGGTTTTGTTTTTTGGCGGACAGCAATGCGCCGTTGCGTGTTAATGCGGAGTCGCACGAGCTGGCCTGGGTGCCGCTGGATCGGGTGGGGGAATATACGCAGGAAGAATCGGTGCGGCGGATGGTGCGGAAAAGCGGATAAAAACAAGTTTTCGCGCCAAGTTCGCAAAGAAACGCCAAGGGAAACAAATTTTAACCGCGGATAAACGCTGATTTCCGCAGATGGAAAACAAGCGCATTCCTCACGCAAAGGCGCGAAGCCGCAATGAAAAGCACTTAAACCACTAAAATCACGAACAAAGGATTGGCCGCGAACTCCGACATCCGTCGCGAGCGGAGGGACGCGAAGGAAAATAATTTTGAACCACGGATAAACACGGATTTGGAACGGAGTGGCTATTGAGTTATTTAAAGGGAGCGCAGGCGTCCCGCCTGCACCGAGAGGCATCCTACCTCTCGGCTGTTTATAATGAGATCAGAAAAGGACATTCTTGCACCCTGGTTTTGAGATCGTAGGGTTTTAACATGCACTATACCGCCATAATTAAGCAGGATGGAGATTGGTGGATTGGTTGGGTCGGGGAAGTTTCGGGAGTTAATGCACAGGAAAAGAGCAAGGCGGAATTAATTTCCTCACTACGGGGGCTTCTTATGGAAGCGCTTGAGTTTAACCGGGCAGAAGCACGCTTTGCAGCAGAAGCAAATTACACTGAGGAACTGCTATCAATATGAAGCGCAGCGATTTCGTGCACCATCTTGATCTGCACAGATGCACCCTCGTCAGGGAAGGGGGTAATCATCCCTGGTGCGTTAACCGCTCAAAAAACAGAAGATCTAGCGTTCCTCCTCATGACGAAATCTCTGATATACTAGCTCGAAAAATTTGTAGGGATTTGGACATACAGGAAACCCCGCGTCCGCAGCCTTCCGGGAGAAAAACAAGACTTTTTGAAATATGTATTGATGACGATTCCCCTCAAGAACTGAAGGATTATGTAAAGCGGATGCGAGGCTCTGATTATAAGCCAACGCCTGAAGATCAGGTTATCTTTGAGAAATACGCGGTTGAAAAAACACCCGATTCCGGATTGCCACATCCATGATCAAATTCGCCGCATTTTTTGCTTACCCTGTCGCTGAGCTGCGGCGGGCGAGGATGTTTCACGAGGGGATTCCCGGGCTCACCACGCGTAATCCACGGCTTCTCAATATCCGCGACCATCCGTGTTTATCCGTGGTTCAATTCGAGTTTTGAGTTCCCCGTTTCAAGCGGGCTTCGCGATCTTCCTGTGAATATCAAGTTTTAAGTCTTAAGTTTGTAAGTTGTAAGCGGTTCCCATTCCCGATGATTTATTTGCTGCTATCCCGACGATGGCTGGCATAATGGCATCATGGAAGCGTGTGTGTATCCTGAAGATCTTGAAGAGTGGTGGGGAAGACAGGCTCTCAACCATTTTCATCTGCGCGATCTGAAGGTTGCGGCCCAAAAGCTGGCTCTGCAGGCCGGGAAATTAAGCGATGCCTTCACCACGGAACGATCTGCGAAATTTGCCGGTTGTTATGAAACCCCGTTGGATTGGATTACTTACGGCAATTTCTTTTTCCCCCAGACTTACGCCAGGACACAGCTTGCCCTGTCCGAGCTGACGCAATTCAGGGGCTGGAAGCCGGCAGGCAACCGCCCGCTGAAAATTCTGGATGTGGGGGGAGGCAGCGGCGCCGCATTGATCGCAGCCGTGGACACCCTGGCCGCTCAATCGGAAAATCTGAATTTTGAGGCGACGTTGCTGGACCAATCCGAACTGGCATTGAAATATTATCGCGCGCTTTCGCGGGACCGCCGCAAACGTTCCCTTTTCAAAACGACGATCCAGCAAGCGAGCCTGGCCGAGCCGGAGAAATGGCAGAATACAGCCTCGAAATTCGATCTGATCCTCGTGAGCTTTTCGCTGGGCGAGGCTTTTCACGAAAAGCCCGGCACGGAAGTCTTGGCATGGTTGGATCGAATGGAAGACTTGCTGGAAGTGGGCGGAATTCTTCTGATTCTGGAACCTGCGTTGAAGGAAACCAGCGAGCGGTTGGAGCGCCTGCGCAATCACGCCGCCGCAACCCCGTCCTGGCATATCTGGGGGCCCTGCCTGCACCGCCATCATTGCCCGCTGCTGGAAGGAAAAAAATTCTGGTGCCATGAGGTCCGGCATTGGCAGGTGCCGCCCATGGTCAACCGCATCAACACCGGCCTCAAACGCTCCGTCTGGGACCTCAAGTTCAGCTTTCTCGCGCTTGGAAATACGGAGCCATCCCGCCACTACAACGGTTCGGAATATCTGCGTCTGCTCTCTCCCGTCGCCAAGGGGCACGGACGCCTGCTGTTGTCAGGCTGCAACGCCGCCGGCGCGCATGCAGAATACGACATCCTCAAACGCCATTTGTCGAAAGAGCAAACGGCCAAAATTGAAACTCTCGAGCGGGGTGATATTATTTCCCTGGGAACTTTGGAAACGCTCGGTGGCACGGGCCAGTTCCGCATCGTGAACCCGGATCAAATCCAGCGGGTCCTTTTGAATTCATGATCGTCGAAGTCATCAACACCGGCAGTGAGCTGCTTCTGGGGCATACCCTCAACACGCATCTGGGTTATCTTTCCAGCCGGTTGCTGCCGCTGGGCCTGCAAATTCAACGGCAACAAACCGTGCCGGATGGTCCGGAGATCGAGCACGCCCTGCGCGAAGCGCTTTCCCGTTCCGAGATTATTATTGTGACCGGCGGTTTGGGGCCGACTTCGGACGATCTCACGCGCGACATCGCGGCGCGTTTGTTCCAGGCCCCGCTTGAATTTCATCCGGAGATCCTGGAAATAATCCTGGGTCGTTTTGCCCGGCGCAAGATATGTCCTCCCGACATGGTGCGAGTGCAGGCATTTGTTCCCAAAGGCGCCGCTGTTTTGCCCAATGAGCATGGCACCGCGCCTGGGCTTTATTTTGAGCGTGACGGGAAACACATTTTTTTTCTGCCCGGTCCTCCGAACGAACTGCATCCCATGTTCGAGGATTCCGTCCTGCCGCGATTGCGCGGCCTGTCTGCCGGGCGGGCGGCTATATTGAGCAAAACCCTGCGCGTTTACGGACAGGGCGAATCCTTCGTGCAGGAAGCGGTTGAAAAGCCTGTCAAGAAACTGGGCGCTATCGAAGTTGGTTATTGCGCGCGCGCCGGGGAAGTGGATTTGAGGCTTATGGCGCAGGACCCGGATCTGTTGGCCCGCGCCGCCGATCTCGCCCGGCATTTGTTGGGGCACTCTGTTTATGCCGAGGATGAGGCCGGGATGGAAGAAACGGTGGTGCATCTTGCAACCCAAAAAAATTGTACGCTTGCCACAGCCGAGTCCTGTACCGGCGGGCTTGTTGCCCATCGCCTGACCAACGTGCCCGGCGCTTCAGCCGTGTTCCTGCGCGGATGGGTCACTTACAGCAACCTGTCCAAAATTGAGGAATTGGGGGTCCGCGAGGAAACGCTTCGAGCGCATGGGGCGGTCAGTGCTGAGACAGCTTCCGAAATGGCGCGGGGCGCCCTTCAAAAGAGCAAAGCGGCGCTGGCCGTGGCGGTGACGGGCATTGCCGGGCCCGGGGGAGGGACTGCTGAAAAGCCGGTGGGTACGACTTTCTTTGCTTTGGCGCAGCTAAATTTTAACACAAATGATATAAAAGTTGCCACATACGCAAAACATCTTGTTCCCCAGCGTGAAGTCTTTAAAACTATGGCCTCGCAATTTGCGCTCGACCTCTTGCGGCGGGCCTTGCTTGCTCTAAACTGAACAACAAACACATAAATCTATGCCACCAAAAGCCGAAAAATCCGAACCCAAAACAGAACCGAAAGCCGCCACAGCCGATAAGGACCGTAAAAATCTGGATCTCGCCATCCAGTCCATTGTCAAACAATACGGCGACAACTCCATCATGCGCCTGGGGGACGAGCGGGCGAAGTTGAAAATCGATGTGATTCCGACCGGCGCGGTTGTGATTGATCGCGCGCTTGGCGTGGGCGGGTTCCCGAGAGGCCGCATCATTGAAATCTACGGGCCGGAATCTTCAGGTAAAACCACCCTCACGCTGACCGTGATTGCCCAGGCCCAGAAAATGGGCGGCACGGCCGCATTTATCGACGTGGAGCACGCCCTGGATCCAAGCTACGCGCGCAAGCTTGGCGTCAACATGAACGAGCTGCTGGTTTCCCAGCCTGACTCGGGCGAGGAAGCCCTTACCATCACCGAAACCCTGGTACGCTCAAACGCGATTGATGTCATCGTGGTCGATTCCGTGGCCGCGCTGGTCACAAAATCCGAACTGGAAGGCCAGATGGGCGACGCGGTCGTCGGCTCACAAGCGCGACTGATGAGTCAGGCCATGCGCAAGCTCACCGCGCTGATCAGCAGGGCCCGGACCATCTGTATTTTTACCAACCAGATGCGCGAAAAAATCGGCGTCATGTTTGGCAGTCCGGAAACCACGCCGGGAGGGAAGGCGCTCAAGTTTTATGCGAGCGTGCGCGTGGACATCCGCCGCATCGGCGCGATCAAGTCGGCTGACGGAACCGTTCTGGGGAATCGCACCCGCGTCAAGCTGGTCAAGAACAAGGTGGCCCCTCCGTTTACCGAGGCCGAATTCGACATCATGTATGACGAAGGCATCTCCAAGACCGGGTCGTTGCTGGATCTGGCCATCGAAATCAACATCCTGGAAAAGAAGGGCGCTTGGATTTCATTTGAAGGCACCCAGATTGCCAACGGCCGGGATGCCGCCAAGGAGGAGCTCAAGAAAAGCCCTGAGCTCTATGCCCGGATTGAAAAGGCCGTGCTGGCCAAACTCAACGAGGTTCCCCTGCCCATCGGCAAAGCGGATAAGGCGGATAAGCCGGATGGCGGCGCGGCGGCTGAATAAGTAAGAGGCCATGAGCCAGGACGGAGTTGACGATCCGCGATCTCTGGATTGCCGCGTCGTCCGGCTGAGCCGTTCTCCTCGCAATGACGTTGTCGTGTACTTCGTCATCGCGAGAACCCAAACCTTTCAAAAAAGGTGTTTTGAGCGGGAATGAACGTGGGTTCGTGAGAGAAGCACCAAAGGTGCGGCCCATACCAGCCTGGGGCAACGCCCCAGGAATACGAATAGTATAAAATCTCAAGCACTGAAGGTGCGCTCTAACGTATGTCGAGCTCTGGGTCGCTCCTTCAGAGCTCGATACATTTTTATACGTCCACACCTAGGGCTTCGCCCCAGGCTGGTATAGGGCGGACCTTCGGCCCTCATGAAGCACACAAAATATCTAAGGTATTCTATCTTAACATCTTGTAGCAAAAAAACAGTCACAGAGCGGCTCTAAAATAGGGTTAAAAATCATTGTGAATAACTGCCTTGGAAAAAGCTTGTGCCGTTGACTTAAAGTGTGCCTGACCGAAGCTAACGTCAGGTCATGAAAGCAGGCACACTCAACTACGCTTTAGGAAAAGAATATCGGACAACCCATGCCGACGCGCGCTACCGGCGTTATTTGCTGGCTCTTCTTGCGTCCGTGCTCGTGGCGTTGGCCGCGTTGCTTGGCACCTGGAAAAGCGCCCCCCACCACGGGCACAATTCTCCGGTTGAACTTATCAGCGGGGGATAAGCCGGCCGCGCAGCGCGGTTTTCTTTTCCGGCATTCGTAATAAAAAGGTTGTCGCCAGACAGTATAGGCATAAACTGCGGCGATGGCTAACAAGGCAGTGCTAGCAGCTCTCACGATTGCCGGCTCCGACAACAGCGGCGGAGCGGGCATCCAGGCCGATCTCAAAACATTCACCACACTGGGCGTATTTGGCGCGGCAGCGGTTACTTGTGTCGTTGCGGAGCATCCCGGCCGCGTGGAATCCATTCATCCGGTGCCGCCAAAAGAGGTGGCCCGCCAGATAGCCCTGGTATTCGAAGCATTTCCGGTTGGCGCGGCCAAAACCGGCATGCTGTATTCGAAGGCGATCATCGAGGTGGTCGCCCGCGAGCTTGAACTGTTGCCCCGGAAGAAGCGCCCTCCGCTGGTGGTCGATCCGGTTATGGTGGCAAGCAGCGGCGCGCTTTTGATGAAAAAGGAAGCCGTGCGCGCTTTGATGAATCGGCTGCTGCCTCTCGCGGCATTGGTTACGCCGAATCTCAATGAGGCCGAGGTTTTGTTGGGGCGCAGGATTCGCAACGTGGATGAGGCTGAATCGGCGGCTGTCGATTGCTTCCAGATTTGGGGGGTGCCCTTTTTGATCAAAGGCGGGCACTTGCAGGGGAGCGAGGCGGTGGATTTTTTATACGACGGCAGGAGGATGATGTCCCTGAACGCGGCCCGTGTTCCACGGGTGAAGACGCATGGCACCGGCTGCACCTATTCCAGCGCCATCACGGCCTGCCTTGCGCGGAGGCAGACGTTGTCGGAATCGGTTTGGACCGGCAAGGAATTTGTCACGCGGGCCATCCGGGATCATTTCAGATTGGGGCGCTATCAGTTGTTAAACCAATTGCCGGAGTGAGGTATCTGGGGAGCCGTCATGAAAGAACATTCGCAGCAAGCCGGAGCGTTGTTCTGGCTGGGGTTGGCCGCTTGCGCCGGAGTGTTTGCAGGCCGGGCGTGGCTGATGCCACCGTGGATTATCCCCGTCCTGTTTCTTTTCAGCGCCGGGCTTGTGCTTGGGACGAAAAAATGGCCCAGAGCCGTTTTCGCATTGTGCGCGGCGTTTTTTGCCTTTGCCTGTTACAGCAACGCGTTGTTGCATTATTATCCGCCGGAACACCTGCTGCGCACGATTGGCGAGGCGGGACAAACACAAAGGCTGAGGCTGTTGATTGCCGATGAACCCGGGAAAACATCCGACTCAAGCGGGCGGGCCCGCTGTGATTTTCTTGCGGAAGCCCGGGAGGCTTGGTCGGAAGCGGGTTGGCAAAAAATTTCCGGAAAAATCCGGGTGCGGATTTCCGGCGCCCCGATGCCGGACTTGCATTACGGCGATGTGGTGGAAACGGCGGGTTATGTCCGGTTCCCGTCAAGCCCCCGTAATCCCGGCGAATTTGATCTTCGCTCCTACCTGGCCGCAAAGAACATTTATTACGAGTGCCGTGCCGATGCCGGTGAGACGGTGGTGCTGCGCAGGGGCGAAGGACGGTGGCTGGAGGTGCAGGCGTACCGGTTGAGGGAACACATGTTGCGGACACTCGGCATCGGGCTTCAGGATGACCCGCAAATCTCCGCCCTGATGGCGGGAATGCTGTTTGGTTATCGCGACGGGATTGCGGAGGAAGTGACGGAGGCGTTTCGCAATACCGGGACGCTGCATTTGTTTGCCGTCAGCGGGCAAAATGTGGCGGAGATCCTCGGAATTTTGCTGGTGACTTTGCAACTGACCGGCGTGGTAAAGTGGCGCTACGCGTGGCTGGCATTGCCCGCGTTGTTGGTCTTTTGCCTGGCCACCGGGATGCAGGCCAGCGCGGCGCGCGCTTTCGTCATGGCCGCCTTTATTCTGGCGGGATGGGCCATCTGCCGTCCCGTGCAGGTGTTGAATTTGCTGGGGGCGGCGGCCTTGTTTCTGTTGGTCTGGGAGCCGAGGCAGATGTTCGACTGCGGGTTTCAACTTTCATTTCTGGCGGTGATGGGCCTGGCAACTGGCAGTCGCCCCGTGTCTTTATGGTGTTACCAGTGGGGAAAGCCGGATCCCTGGATTCCGAAGCGTCTGCTTTCCCGTTCGCGGAAGCTGATGGACCGGATTTACTACGGAGTTTGCGGGCTTGCGGCAGCTTCAATTTCGGCCTGGGTGGCCACACTCTGGATTTTGATCCTGCAATTTCATGTGCTGTCGCCTGTGACCCTGCTGGCGAACCTGGTGGTGGTTCCGTTGGCGGGACTGGTTGTAACGGTGGCGACGCTGTCTGTTTTTTGCGGATGGATATGGACGGGAATTTCCCTGCTCTTGAACCAGGTAAACTGGCTGTTGCTTAAGGCCATCCTGTGTTGCGTCATGTTGCTGTCAAAAGTGCCCGGCGGTTCTTTTTATGTCGGTTGGGATTCTCCCCCGCAGGAGCACGCCCGGTTTACTTTTTTCCAGGCCGGCCAGGCGGCGCCGGGTTTGTTGGAGTACGCCGGCAGGCGATGGCTGATTGATACCGGAACGGAGCAGGCTTGGAAATATACATTGGATCCCTGCCGCCGCAGCTTGGGTGTGAACCGGTTGGATGGCTTGATTTTGACGCAGGACGCCACCGCACATCTGGGTGGAGCGCCGGATCTGGCCCGGCATCTGCCGGTGCAGTTTTGGGTGGAAAGCGGATACCAGAGCCGGGCGGCGGCGCAGCATCGATTGTTGGATACATTACAACGGATGGGATTGGGAAAGCGCTTCTGGCGGCGTGGTGAAGTGCATGATCTGGCGGAACATTTGCGGGTACGGGTACTCTGGCCGCCGGGCTCGGAAACTTTTCCCCGGCAGGAGGACAACGGGTTGGTGTTGCAGTTTTGCATGCCTGGGGGCCGGCTGCTCTATGCCGGTGATATTTCGGAGGAGGTGGAAGGCCGACTTGCGGCGGAGGAACCGGATTTGAGGTCCGATTGCCTGGTGGAAGGGGAGCATTCAGCCGTTCGGAATCTGTCCCGGACCTGGCTCGAAAAAGTGCATCCGCGTTATGTGGTGCGTCCGGCCCGCGGTTACCAGCCTGACCGTTCCCTGACGCCCGATTTCTGGGAACGTGCGTCCGCAGGGGGGATCGAGGTGTTGCGCATGGAAAAAACCGGTGCGGTTTTCTTTGAAATTCAGCCGGAAGGCTGCCATATTGCCCCCTATCTTTGGGAGACCGGTTGGAAATAGTGGAAAGGCTTGTGGGATTGCGATGCGTGCGAAGCTGATATCGGGGACGGAAAAATGGGGCTTTGAGCAGCCAAGGGTTACTCTTGGGCGTTCCAGCCGCTGTGATATTAATGTGTCAGATCCTTCCGCCTCGCGCGTTCATGTCCAACTGAGGTATGATCTTTTGGGCCGTTACATGGTCATGGATTGCGGCAGCCGCAATGGGACCCTGTTGAATAACGAGCTTATTTTGGGGCCCACACTTCTCAAAAACGACGACGTGATCCGCATCGGCCAGCAGGAATTCATTTTTCAAGGCAATACCGGGTTGCCTGAATCCGGTACCGGAAAAATCGGCGCCAAGGTCGAAGCGCTTGAAAAATTCCCCATGATCATGGTGGCGGTCCGCTTGAGAGAGGATTCCTCGGCCCTGGTGCGCGAGCCATTGGCGTATAGCAATGTGTTTGGCCAATGGTTTGACGCCCATGAAAAATCGGTGGTAAAACATGAGGGCATTTTTGACAGCATCGATCAACGCGGTTTTTTCGCCTACTGGCCGACCGAGGAAAAAATTGTGCGGGAATCCATGAAGCAGGTTCTGGCCTTTGTGAAGGAAAGCCGGAAAACGACGGCCCGGCTTGTTGAGGAATTGCGCGAAGCCATTCCAGGCGCCCAATCGCAGCCGTTTCTTGCCTCGGGCATCGGGCTTCATTTTGGCATTGGGCACGGACGCAGAATGTCCAGCGGCGAGGCTGAATATTACCTGATGTGCGGCGAGGATGTGGAACTGGCGATTGACCTGTCATCGAAGGCGATTCAGAACGTGGACTTGGTGGTCTGCGATGAGAAAACCCAATCCATGCTGCCGGACCTTTCCCTTGCAACGCCGTTTGTGATGGGCGTGGTGGGCCCGCGCCGCCAGGCCATGCTGCTTCACAAATTGAAGATTTGAGGCGGCTTTTTATTCGCCCTTTTGATCCAGCGGAATCCAACTGTTGCCATCCCGTTTGAGCAGGTAGTTGGCCTCGGTGGGCCCCCAGTCGCCCTGCCGGTAGATGGCCACGGGGCTGTCCTGCCAGCCTTTTGAAATCGCATCCACAATCCGCCAGGCTTCGAGCACCTCATCCGACCGCGTGAAAAGTGTGGAATCACCCACGATAAAATCATGCAGCAAGCGCTCATAGGCCTCCGGGGAATAGGAGCCGAAACGGTTCTTGTAGGCGAAATCCATATCGACTGATCCCATGGCGCTTTTGCCCGGCACCTTGGCGTTGAATTGCAGGTGAATGCCTTCGTCCGGCTGGAGGCGGATGTGCAGGCGGTTCCGGTGCATTTGTTCCCGGTCCGTGGCGTGGAAAAGCGTCAGGGGCGGGCGGCGGAAGACAACAATGATTTCACTGGCGCGGGTGCGCAGGAATTTGCCGGTGCGCAGGTAGAAAGGCACGCCCGCCCAGCGCCAGTTGTCGATCATCAGCTTGAGCGCCACATAGGTTTCCGTGCTGGACGCCGGATTCACACGGTCCGACTGCCTGTAGCCCTCGTATTGGGCGCGAACCACGATGTTTTCCAGATTGGCCGACGACGGCGTCGGAATGGATTTCAGCACTTTTACTTTTTCATCGCGAATCGCCTCGGAATTGAGGGTCCCAGGAGGCTCCATCGACGTGATAGTCAAAAGCTGCATCAGGTGGTTTTGCACCATGTCCCGCAGGGCGCCGACCTGGTCGTAGTACGCGCCGCGGGTGCCGACGCCTTCATCCTCCGCCACGGTGATCTGGACATGGTCAATCAGCGAACGGTTCCAGATGGGTTCGTAAATCGAGTTTGCAAACCGGAAATACAGGAGGTTTTGAACCGTTTCCTTGCCGAGATAGTGGTCGATGCGGTAGAGGCAGGACTCACTGATGCAGCTTTGCAGGGAAGAAACCAGTTCCTTGGCCGATTGGTAATCGTGGCCGAAAGGTTTTTCGATTACGACGCGTGAGCGGCATTGGGGAGAAACGAGCCCGCAGCCGTGCAGGTGTTGCATGACGCTGGTGAAGCATTCCGGCGCAGTGGAGAGATAATAGAGCTCCTGCTGGAGTGATTTTTCCTGTTTCAGGCGGGCAACCCGCTCGGACAGGCTTTGGTAGGCGGCGGCATCGTCAAAGTTTCCGATATGATAGGAAAGGTGGGGGGCGAAGGCGTTCCAGTCCGCATCAGAAATCGGGGAAAAACGGGAATATTTTTTAATGCCTTCCAACATTTCTTCACGAAAGGCATCTTCGGTTTTTTCCCGGCGCGCGAATCCGATGATTTGGAATTGGTCGGGCAGGCTTTTTTCCTTGAACAGGCCGAAAAGCGCGGGGATCAGCTTGCGCCGGGTCAAATCGCCGCTTGCGCCAAAGATGACGAGAACAAAGGGCTTGGCGGTGCGCCCGGAAGGCAGGGATGAAAGATCCTGAAGCATAAGAACCGTAACGTTATCCGACTTTTAGCTAATTTCCAGTGCAACCTCGCATTTTTTCATTGCTCCTAAACGGTACAATTAAATATCCGGATTTCTCCAGAGTCACAGGCAATGCGGCCCGCCGGGAAGTCCGCGCCCTGGCCCTGCGCCATTTTTTCGATCCAGGGTTGTTTTTCGGCGCCCTTGGATACAAACCAAATTTCGCGGGCAAGCTTGAACAGCGGATAGGTGAGGGTCAGGCGCATGGCATCGGCTTGGGGAACCCAATTTGCCACCGCAAGTTTTGAGTTTTCTTCCAGAGCTTTTGTGCCGGGGAAAAGGGACGCGGTATGTCCGTCATTGCCGATTCCCAGCAGCACCAGATCGAAGCGCGTGGGGTGGGAGAGTTCCTTGTGCAGGCGCCTTTCGTAATCAGATGCCGCGTCCTCGGGTTTTTGCAGTTCGGTTTTCCAGCGTTCCAGCCTGACGTTGCGGGGATAAAAAGATTCATAAATCATGTGATAATTGCTGTCCTTGTGGTCCGCCGGCACCCAGCGTTCGTCGCCGATAAAAAGCTGGGTGGAAGACCAGGGCCACTCGATTTTGCTCAAGGCCTTGTAAAAGCTTTCAGGGCTGGAGCCGCCGGAAAGCGAAACGGTAAAATTACCGCGCTTTTGCAGGGCATTGCTGCCGGCCTGCTGCCAGGCTTTGATCAGGGCTTCGATCCAACTGTTTTCCGATTCAAACCGCAAGTGGGTCATTCGCGCACATAATAGAACGGCCGCGGGAACTGGCTACAAAGAAAAAACCGGTTTTTGGTCTTTTCTCAGGCGGGCGTTCGGCTTTAATCGGGCGGCATGGGCCCGCTCGACGAACTGGATCTCAGCAAGCAGATTGAGAGCAAGGCGAAGTACAAGGAGAAGCTGGAAAAGTACCAGTTGGAACTGCTGCATCTTCAGCGGATGCTCCAGCAATCCCGCCGCAACCTGATCCTGGTGTTCGAGGGCCCGGATGCGGCCGGCAAGGGAGGAGTCATCAAGCGTACCGTCGAGATCCTGGACCCGCGCAATATTCGCGTCTATTCGATTGTTAAGCCAACGCCGGAGGAATACAAACACCACTACATGTGGCGGTTTTGGAACAAGCTGCCGGCCTATGGCGACATCGCCATTTTCGACAGGAGCTGGTATGGCCGCGTCCTGGTGGAACGGGTGGAGGGTTTTGCAACCAAATCCGAATGGAAGCGGGCTTACGAGGAAATCAACAATTTTGAACGGGTGTTGGTGGACGATGGTTCGATCCTCATGAAATTCTACCTGCACATCACGAAGGAAGAACAACTGCTCCGTTTCAAGAAACGGGAGGGCGATCCCTACAAACATTGGAAGATCAACGCGGAAGATTGGCGCAACCGCGAAAAGTGGAACCAGCACAACGAAGCGGCGGAAGACATGTTTGCCAACACCAACACCAAATACGCGCCCTGGATGCTCGTGGAGGCCAACTTTAAATGGTATGCCCGTCTCAAGGTTTTGAAAGCCGTCGCCCGGAAACTGGAAAGCGAGCTGCCGCCCGAATGAATTCCCCCTCACTTCCCGACATACCGGAAGCAACCGTCAAGGTCCGGGTTTATTTTTTCGACACCGATGCCGGCGGGGTGGTGCATAATATCGCCTACCTGCGCATGATCGAGATTGCCCGCTCCGAACTGGCGGCTTCCCTCGGCTGGTCTCTGGATCAAATGACCACCGGCAACCGGGAATGCCCTGTCGTGGCGCGGACGGAAATCGATTATCTCAAACCCGCGCGCCTGGGCGACGATCTGCAGATTCATGCCTGGCTGGCCGGAATGGAAAAAATCAGATTTTACATTGAGTTTGTGGTGTCGCGCACCTCCGATGGCGCGGTCATCAGCCGTTGCCGCCAGACCATGGTGACCGTGGCACTGGACACCGGACGCCCGCGGCCGCTGCGCGAGGATTGGCGGGCCAAATGGCCGGCCCTGGAACAAAAAGCGCAAGCTTGAGATTTTTTCCACCGCAGAGAATGCAGCGGCATTTTAACCACGGATGAACACGAATAGACGCAGATGGGGAAACCAACATAAAATACGTTTTTTGAAAAACCCATGGCAAAAATGCCCTTGTTCCCTGACATCTTTTGTGTAAAATGTAATGCCAATGCGCTATGCGATAAAGATCAATTACCCTCTTGCGTTGATCTGGCTTGCAGCCGCATTTCTCCTTGCCCCGCTCCCTACGCAGGCCGACGGCTGTTATATTGCTTCCCAGAAAGCCTACAAAAAAATCCCAGGTATTCCGGCACAACGGGCTTTGTTGAAATGGGAAAACGGCAATGAGACACTGATCATATCCTCGACCCTTGATTCGGAATCGCAGAAACTCGGGTGGATTATCCCGCTTCCATCCACGCCAACGGAAATCACGAAAGCCGACCCGGGTGGCTTGAAAACATTGAGTTTTCTCGTGCAGCCGGAGATCACACATCTTGAGGGGTTCCCCATAACAGCCACTTTCTTCAGCCTGATTACGGTTCTGTTGGTTGCCACATTTCTGTTCAAACGGCCCAGGTTTGTCGAATTACTCGCATTCCTGTTCATTGTGCTGATTCTTGCCGGGTTGGCGGTGCCGGCAGTCTCAACCAGCATGGGTTCTGTAAATGTTGCATCCTCAGCACTTCGTGTTGAAAAAACTGCCAGAGTCGGTTCCTATGAAATCGCGGTACTCCACTCCAAGGATATAGCCGATCTAAATGTATGGCTGGGAGCAAATGACTTCGGCCCTTTTCCCGAAGCCGCAAATCCAATAGTCATTAATTATATTAAAAAAGGCTGGGTGTTTGCGGCCATTAAACTTGCCAGGGAGGAGCCGGGGGAAAACACGCCTCATCCCCTCAAAATAGCCTTCAAATCCAACAAAGCCGTTTATCCACTGCAACTAACAGCTTTGG
Organism: Candidatus Methylacidiphilales bacterium; assembly: GCA_028713655.1. NCBI lineage: Bacteria > Pseudomonadati > Verrucomicrobiota > Methylacidiphilae > Methylacidiphilales > Methylacidiphilales bacterium. The sequence continues at coordinate 48,284 of JAQTNW010000017.1, forward strand.
CAGAAGGCGCGCCCATGTTTGAACTCTTTGTCTTGGGCAATGGCCGTGCCAGCTCGGAATTGCTCAAAACTGAATTCTGCGACCGGTATAATGAAAAGAAGGTTGCGCCGCCTGAGGAATATAACAGCTACTTTTCAGGTGAGAAATTTTACGAAAAAATCGGGCATCCCGACATCTGCAATCTTATGTGGAATGGCTGTGTGCTGACCAAATTATCGGGCGCGATCTCCGCAAGCAAAATGTCACGCGATCTTGATATTGCATGGTCGGATTATCAACCCTATCGGCGGCATTTTTATACGATAACTGGGGCTAAAACGGCCGGCTACATCCTATTCATCCTGTTACTTGGCGGTTATGTGTCCGTCTCGATGATTTTAAATCGCAACCCAATACGAATACCGCGCGGATTCGGAAACTGGCTGGCTCACAAAGTGGCCCCAGGAGTTTTGCTTTGTGGATTGGCAGCGCTGATTTTGTACCAGACAGTTCCAAAAATTCCTGCCGACGAAACATTGACTACAAGCCGTTTGTATCAAGCTTGGTTCCCACACCAGCTAGCTGAGGTTAGTAGTATCCCATTTTCAGAAAACCCGCCAATTTTTCAAAAGTCCGAGACGGAAATCGCTCAAGCCATCCTGGCGGAATTTGATAGGTCTCGCAAAAATTCAGCTTGGAACAAAACAAAAGACTCCAACCTCCTCTTTGGAGGCAACGTGACGGTTGAATCCACCCCTGGGAATTTTACAGTTGAGAAGCAAGGCTCGATAGTCATCGTGAACATTTATGACGCTATTGGATGTCGTCGAACATCATACCAATACGATCCGATTTCTACTTCTTTAAAAAAGCCTCAACGCGCGAATTGATATTTTTTTTGTGGTTTTACTTCTTTGTTGCACTTCTGACGAATCCGTCCCCGTCCTTTGGCCAACGTAAGAAATATATTGCAGGATGCAAAATCGGGCGCAGCAAGCTGGCCTCTCCATTTCCTATGCGGAGAATAGGATAAAAATGGGCTCGCTTCAGCCCATTTTTACATCAAACCCTGCTGCCCTTCGGAAAGTTTCGGGCGGACTTTTTTCTCCTGGGGTATAATGCCGCCAACTAATTGTACCGTGCCGTCTGCTGCTTTTGCCAGTGTCGGCTTGGTATCGCCAACGGTCCGGTCTTCTTGTTTCAAGATTTTGCCTTTGGAGTTGGCCATTGTGTAACGGGAGGTTTTTGCCCCTACTGTATGCACGATGTGGATGTTCTGGTCCTTGTCAAATTCCACGACTGGATCAGCATAAGCGGTCAACTTTCCAAGCCGGATGGTCGTGTAAACCGTGTTGATATCCGGATCTTCCACGCGCAGGTACAGGTTGGAGTCGTTGTTTTCCAGGAAGCGGATCAGGGAATAAACCCGTTTGGTGCCCTCATTGTATAATTCCTTCTTCCATACGACGTCGCCCTTGCCGACGCTGAAATAAAGTTCGGATGTCAGGAGGGGGCGGCGGCCCGGGATATTGACCACGGCTTGGACGGTGTAGGATCCGGTCGAGCGAATTGCGAAATACGGAGTGACATTGATGGGGACCTTCAGGGTTTCGCCGGGTGGAATGGTTGAAGCGGGAACTGTCAGAGTATTTTCCGAATGAATTTTTTCCTTGTTCACTGTGAAAATCATAAAATTGAGCCAGTCTTCATCGCTGCCGGGGTCGCGGCTCAAAACTATGGATTCATCGGTCGTGTTGGTGAGTGAAACCGTGAATTCCATGGGCTCATAGAGGAGATAGACCGTCCGGTCCTGGGAAAGTTTGATTTGCAACTGGGCGAATAATGCCGAGTTGGTGGCTGTCAGCAGCAACCCGGCCAGGAGGATTGGGGAAAATCGCATGAACAACCTCTAGCGCAGAAAATTGCCGTTGACAAGCCGGGTAAACATGCAAGCACGGAGTTTTTTTAACAGGAAGATCGCAAAGGACATTTTACAAAAAAAGGGCACGGAGACGGGGAAAAGTCAGAGGTTTGAATTAAGAAATGTTTTTCCCGCGTTTATTCAAAATTTCCGCCCAGGGCGAGATGCAGATTCACGCGCTGGGTCAAGCGGCCTCCCTTGGCGCTTATCAAACTGCTAAGAGCCTGCAATTCCTGCCGTTGCGCGAGAAGGACGCTCGCCAGGTCCGTCGCGCCTTCCTTGTAGCGCAGTTCGGCTGTTTTCCGCGCTTCGCCATAGTTGCTTGCGGCTTCGGAGAACTGGGCTTCCTGCTTTGCCAGCGAGTCTTCGTTATCGAGCGCATTCTCCACTTCCTGAAAGGCATTCAGCGCCGCCTTCGTGTATTGGGCGACTGCTTCCTTTTGCGCCCCTTGGGCCCGGTCAAATTCCGCCCTTCTCAATCCGCCGTCGAAAAGCGGCTGGAAAAGGTTGGCTGCAAAATTTGCCACCACCTGCCTGGGATCGATGAGGCTTTTCAGCGCATTCCCGCTGACTCCAATTTCCGGAGTCAGCGAAATCCGGGGCAGCCGCGCGGCCTGGGCTTCTTTGGTAAAATGAAAAGCCGCCGCCACTTCGCGTTCGGCGGAAATGATGTCCGGGCGCCGTTCCAGGATTTGTGAAGGCAGGCCGGCCGGTATTGGTGGCGGGAGCGCCTGCAACTCTTTGACTGTTTCGAGTTCATTGGACGGATACCGGCCCAGCAGGGTTTCCAGGCTGCGGTTGGCTTCATTGAATGCGGTTTCCGCCGCTTGCGCGGATTGCCGGGAGGTGGCCAGGTCCCCCTTGGCATTGGCCAGGTCCTGCCGGGTCACGTTCCCCGCATCAAACTGCGCCTGCACGATCTGCAAAATATCCTGAAAGTTGCCCGTCAGTTTCCGGTTCAAATCGCGCTGCAGCCGGGTTTGGACCGACAGGAAATAGGCTTTCGCAACCTGGGCGGCGAGTGATTGCCGCGCGAAATCGTAATCGGCCTGGGAGGCATGAAATTGTTCCAATGCGCCGCGATGCGCCTCGCGCAGGCGGCCCCAAATATCCAGTTCCCAACTCAGTTGCAAAGATGCGCCCAAAACCGTGCTGTCGCTTTGATGGAGTGGATTGTTATCTGGTTTGAGTTGGTCGGTCTTTGTCCAGCCGGCATTAAAGTCCAGCTCGGGTACAAGCGCGGCGCCGGCTTTTCTGGCTTCCGCCTGGGCTTGGTCGAGCTTGGCCGAGGCGATCAGCAGGTTGGGATTTTTTTCCATGCTTTCTGCGATCAGTTGTACCAGGAGGGGATCGCCGAAGTTTGAAATCCAGCCGTTTCTGACTTCACCCGGGATTGCGCCGCTTTTCCAGGAAGATGGGGCGAGCGCCGCCATGTTTTTTTGAGCCTCGGGCGCCGGCCCGCTGGAACACGACAGAAGCATCCCGCACAGAACCAGGAGGCTGAACCCCATGAATGCGGCTTGTCTTTGAGTTTCAAGTTTCAAGTTCGCGCCCGCTGAATCCGTCCACTGGCGGATTTGTAAGTTTTAAGCACCTCTGCGCCTTTGCGGCTCTGCGCGAGACCATGTGTTGGCTTTCATTCGTGTCATTCCTGGTCCAGATCTTTGCCATCGGCCAGCAACTTCCGCGCCCGGAGCAGCTCTTCCCGTTGTTCCTTCCCAACCTCGGGATACTCAAGTCCGAGGGATTCCAGCGTTTCGATCACCACCGAGGACACCACCATGCGCGTGAACCATTTGTTGTCCGCCGGCACCACATGCCACGGGGCATGGCCCGTCGCGGTGTTCCGGATCATGTCCTCATACGCCTTCATGTAATCATCCCAACGCGCGCGCTCCCGGGAATCGGCCGTGGAGAATTTCCAGTTCTTTTCCGGATTGTCCAGCCGCGCAAGGAAACGTTTTTTTTGCTCCTTTTTTGAGAGGTTCAGGAAAAATTTGCGGATGACCACCCCGTTGCGCGTGAGATAACGCTCGAAGTTCCGGATGTCCTCGTATCGTTCGTCCCAGATTTTTTTGGTGACAAGTTCTTCCGGGATTTTTTCATTTTTCAGGTATTCCGGGTGCACGCGCACGACGAGCGTTTCCTCATAATAGCTGCGGTTAAAGATGCCAATCCGCCCCCGCTCGGGCAGGCACTTCATGCAGCGCCACAGGTAGTCGTGATTGAGTTCTTCCGACGACGGGCTTTTGAAGGAAAAAACCTGGCAGCCCTGGGGGTTGATTCCCGACATCACATGCTTGATGACGCCGTCTTTGCCGGCGGCATCCATCGCCTGGAAAATCAGGAGGATGGACCAGCGGTCCTGCGCGTAGAGGACATCCTGAAAATCCGCCAGCGTTTCAATGCCGCTTTGCAGGATTTCTCCGGCCTCCTGCTTGCTGGCGGCGCCAAGCCCGTTTGTGTCGCCGGGATCAAAGTCCTTCAGCGAAAATTTATGCCCTTTTGTGATCTGGTAGAGCTTCGCAAATTTCCGCGCCTTGTGAAGGACTTCCTTGGTTTTCATGTTTTAGATGGCGGCGGCGCGGGTCATTTCATTAATTTAGGCATCCGGGCTAGCCGTACACCTTTACAAATTTTTCGCCCTTTTTAAGTTTGCCGCCGCTGCTCCATTTGACCCCGTTGTAATTCTGGCGGAATTCCTCGCTGATGTTCCGTGGTGCCGAGCCTTTGCCGTTTTGAATTCCCGCAGCCTTTGTGGAAGGCGTCTTGGATTCCGTGCTCTTCGTCGCACATGTCCCGTGGCTTTTGCCGCAGCCGCAACCGCCGCTCGATTTTGCTTCACTCATTGCTTGTCTCCTTTTGAAAAATGGGGGGATACCGCTCCCCCTCGTTCCGCGTGCAAACACGGCGGAACTGGGAACTATGTTCCAAGCTCCGCCGCTCTGCGAACATTTTTTACGCGACTTTTACGTCAATTTGCAGGGGTTTGGCTTTTTCGCTCTTTGCCACCCGCACGTTCAAAACGCCGTTCTTGAAGTCCGCGGCGATTTTCGACGCGTCGGTATCTTCCGGTAGTGTGAAGCTGCGGGTAAAACTTCCGTAGCTCCGCTCCACGCGATGATACTTTTTGCCTTTGTCTTCCTTCTCGAACTTGCGTTCGCCGGTGATGACCAGTACGCCCCGGTTGACCGAAACCTTGACGTTTTCCTTTTCAACTTCAGGGAGTTCGGCCTTGATGACGTACTCTTTTTCGTCCTCGGTAATATCGACCAAGGGTGTCCAGGTACCGGCAGTCAGCCATTCGTTTTCCGCGTCTGCCCGTGTCGGGCTGGTGCTGAAGAACGAGGTGAGTCGATTCTGGAAGTCATCCAGTTCTCTCAATGGATCCCATTTTGTAATGCTTCTCATGGTAATTATTTCCTTTCCACCTTCATAACTGCACATTCCATGCCAGCCTTTTTGGAAGGCAGCGCAATTTATAAGCCATTCATAAAAAGGAACTTATGGATTACGAAAAGCCGATATTTTTAATCAAGTAGTGACATATTGTCGCATTACAAAATTACAAAATTTCAAAATGTGTCATTCTGTCGCTTTTTGTCAAAGCCTCTCTTCTCGACTTAACCATTTAGGTCAGCTACAATCCGTTCACAGTGAAGCGGTTATCCGCATTCAGAAATTAATATTCCACCCAAGCCGAACTGGAATAAGACCTGCACTTATTCAGTTGAGAGTAAAATTATGGATTTAAACAAATTCACAGAAAAGGCCCAGCAAGCCCTCGCCGAAGCCCAGCAGACCGCCGCCCGGCTCGGCCACCAAAATGTCGATGTTGAGCACCTGCTCATGGCCTTGATCGAACAGGAAAACGGCCTCGCAGCGCGTTTGGTGGAAAAATGCCGGATCTCGCTCGAACTCCTGCTTTCCAAGCTGGAAGGCGAACTCGGCAAAATCCCGCGTGTCAGCCATTCAGGCACCCAGCCGGGGAACCTCTACATAACCCAACGTCTCAACGCCCTGTTGGCAAAAGCCCAGGACGAAGCCAAGCGCCTGAAAGACGAGTACGTCAGCGTCGAGCATCTCATTCTCCCAATGTTCGACGAACCGCGCGACAGCGGCGTCGGCAAGGTGTTTGCCGATCTCTTTTTCCGGAAGGAAGATTTTCTCAAGGCCCTGACTGAAGTCCGCGGCCATCAGCGTGTCACAAGCGCCAATCCGGAATCCACCTACGAAGCCCTTGAAAAATACGGGCGCGACCTGACGCGCCTCGCGCAGCAAAACAAACTCGACCCCGTCATCGGGCGCGATGCCGAAATCCGCCGCGCCATCCAGGTGTTGTCGCGCCGCACCAAAAACAACCCGGTGCTCATCGGCGAACCGGGCGTCGGGAAAACCGCAATCGTTGAAGGTTTGGCGCGCCGCATCGTGGCCGGCGATGTGCCGGAGAGCTTGAAGGAAAAACGCATCGTTACGCTCGATCTGGGTTCGTTGATTGCCGGCGCAAAATTCCGCGGCGAGTTTGAGGAACGCCTCAAGGCGGTGCTGCAGGAAGTTTCAAAGGCCGCGGGGCAGATCATTCTCTTCATTGACGAAATTCACACCATGGTCGGCGCGGGCAAGGCCGAAGGCGCCATGGATGCGGGCAACATGCTCAAGCCGATGCTCGCGCGCGGTGAATTGCATTGCATCGGCGCCACCACCCTCGACGAATACCGAAAATACATCGAAAAAGACGCCGCGCTTGAACGGCGCTTCCAGCCCGTCATGGTCAACGAACCGAGCGTCGAAGACACCATTTCCATCCTGCGCGGCCTGCGTGAGCGTTACGAACTGCATCACGGAGTCCGAATTCAGGACGCCGCCCTCGTGGCTGCAGCGACCCTTTCACATCGCTATATTTCCGACCGCTTTTTGCCAGACAAGGCCATCGACCTGATGGATGAGTCCGCCGCGAAATTGCGCACGGAAATGGAGTCCATGCCGGAGGAACTGGAATCCCTCGAGCGGCGCGTCATGCAATTGGAAATCGAACGCGAGGCGCTGAAAAAAGAAAAAGACAAGGCGTCCAAGAGTCGGCTGGCCGATCTCGAAAAGGAACTGGCCAATTTAAAATCCGAGCGCGACACGCTTAAAGCCCAGTGGACTGCTGAAAAGGGCTCTCTTGAAAACGTACGGGCGTTGCGCGAACAGTTGGAAGCCCTGCGCCATCAGATGGAGGTCGCCCAGCGCAATCTGGACAACAGCAAGGCCGCCGAACTCAAATATGGAAAAATTCCGGACCTCGAGAAAAAAATCAAGGAAGCCGAGGGCAAATCCGCAGGCAAAAAAGGTGCTCCGCAGCTTTTGCAGGAGGAAGTCACCGCCGATGAAATCGCCGAGGTGGTCTCGCGCTGGACCGGCGTGCCGGTTTCCCGGCTGCTCGAAGGCGAGAAAGACAAGCTTTTGCGACTCGACCAGATTTTGCACGAACGTGTCATTGGACAGGACGAAGCCGTCCAGTCCGTGGCCGACGCCGTCATCCGCGCGCGTTCGGGTTTGAAAGATCCGAAGCGTCCAATTGGTTCCTTTATTTTCCTGGGCCCGACCGGTGTTGGCAAAACAGAGCTCGCGCGCGCGCTGGCCGAATCCCTTTTCGATTCGGAAGACAACATCATCCGGATCGACATGAGCGAATACATGGAAAAGCACGCGGTCGCGCGGCTGGTCGGCGCGCCTCCGGGCTATGTCGGCTACGAGGAAGGCGGTCAACTGACCGAAGCAGTCCGGCGAAAGCCCTATGCTGTCATCCTCTTTGATGAAATCGAAAAAGCGCATCACGATGTGTTCAACATCATGCTGCAAATTCTGGATGATGGTCGCCTGACCGACAGCCAGGGCCGGACGGTGGATTTCAAGAATTCGCTCATCATCATGACGTCGAATATCGGAAGCCCGTATCTGATTGAAAACAGCGGCGACTCCGGAATCATCGACGACAAGACGCGCTCAAAAGTCATGGGCGAGTTGCGACAGCATTTCCGCCCGGAATTTTTGAATCGCGTGGACGACGTGGTGCTCTTCAAGCCGCTGACGCTGCCTGAGATCAAACAGATTGTGGATTTGCTGTTGGGCCAGTTGCGGGGCCGCCTGAAAGATCGCGGGATTGAGTTGGAACTGAGCGATGCCGCGCGTGAACATATTGCCCGCAGCGGTTACGATCCGGTGTATGGCGCGCGTCCGCTCAAACGTTTCCTCCAGCGCGAGCTGGAGACCGGCCTCTCGCGGAAACTGCTGGCTGGAGAAGTGACCGACAACAGCAAGGTACACATCGATTTCAAAAATGACGCGCTGAGCTATACCTCGAAAGCGCGGGGTTAGAGAAAATATATTTCACCACAACCTATTGATTAAAAACGGCAAGGCCGTTTCGTCCTTCAGTGCAAACATTTTGGAGTGCGCAGACATGTCTGCGCTTTGGAAACGGGCGACATGTCGCCCGTGATGGAAAGCGGCGTCGTGCCGCCGCAGTCCAAACTAGTCTCGTGGCGATCTATCCTGTTGGTGTTACGCGAAGTTAATGTTGCCCGAGATGCCGTTTTCCACGGCGCGGTCCAATAACTGAACCAAAGCTGCACGCTCAACCGCGCGACTTTTACGGCGGATGGGAATAATGATTCCGTCATACACCTGTGCCTTGGTGATGTCAGGGAAGCATTGCGGGGAGCAGTCCGAGTCCACCGTTTCCCCGTTCTGAAGAAGACCAATCACGTCATGCACTCCGATGCGGCTGCCCTAGAGTCGAGTTCAATTCAGATTGTGGAGCAAGTGAGCCTGTCTCGACCCGCTATTTTTGGATGTGATCCGCCAGAGGTGAGACAGCCAAGTGCAGCCCTGCATGAAAAGCCTTGGGCGGGACGCCCAGGCTACTTTGGAACGAATCACGCGTCGTATTGTTTGTGATCGCCGACCCAATCGAGGTGGAATTTTTTCCCCTTGGGCTGGTCGATCCGCTCATAGGTGTGCGAGCCGAAATAATCGCGCTGCGCTTGCAGGAGATTGGCAGGCGACTGCTCGCTGCGGTAGCTGTCGAAATACGCCAGCGAGGCGCTGAAGGCCGGCGCCGCGATGCCCGACAGGGCGGATTCGGCCACAATCTTCCGCCAGTTGTGCTGGGTTTTTTCGATGATCTCCTTGAAATAAGGGTCCAGCAACAGGTTGGTTAGTGCCGGGTCCTTGTCATAGGCGTCCTTGATCCGCTGCAGGAAGCGGGCGCGAATGATGCAGCCGCCGCGGAAGATCATGGCGATTTCACCGTAGTGCAGGTTCCAGTTGTATTGCTGCGAGGCGGCCCGCATCAGGGCAAAGCCCTGGGCATAGGAACAAATCTTCGAGGCATAAAGGGAGTCGCGCACCGCCTGGATCAATTCATCCTTCCCGCCGCTGAAAGCAAGCTTCGGACCTTTTAAAATCCGGGAGGCTGCCACACGCTCTTCCTTCAGCGCGGAGAGGCAGCGGGCGAATACCGCCTCGGACATCGTCGAGGCCGGGATGCCCATGTCCAAAGCGGAGTTGATGGTCCATTTGCCCGTCCCTTTTTGGCCCGCCCGATCCATGATGACATCGACCATCGGCTGTCCGGTGGCGGGGTCCTGAAATCCGAGAATTTTGCCCGTGATTTCAATCAGGAAGGAGTCCAGATCTCCTTCGTTCCATTCGGTGAATGTTTTCTGCAATTCCGAAATGCCCAGACCGATGCCGTGCCGCAGGATGTTGTAGGCTTCGCAAATGAGCTGCATGTCGCCGTACTCGATGCCGTTGTGCACCATCTTGACATAATGGCCCGCGCCGTCCGGGCCGATATAAGCCGTGCAGGGCACGCCACCCTCGACCGGCTTGCCAGGCTTCGCGCCTTCGATGGGCTTGCCAGTGGTCGCATCGACCTTGGCGGCCACCGCCTTCCAAATGGGTTCCAGTTCCTTCCAGGATTCCGGATCGCCGCCGGGCATCAGGCTGGGGCCGAAGCGGGCGCCTTCTTCGCCGCCGGAAACGCCGGAGCCGATGAAACGCAGGCCTTTTTCCCTGAGATCCTTTTCACGACGGATGGTGTCTTCGTAAAGTGAGTTGCCGCCGTCGATCAGGATGTCGTCTTTTGCGAGCAGCGGGACCAGCCCGTCGATGACCGCGTCGGTTGCCTTGCCGGCCTGGACCAGGATCACAATTTTACGCGGGGCGGAAAGGGATTGGACAAATTCCTCCAGGGTTTTCGCGCCGATCAGCCCGCCGGGCGTACCGGGATTTTCGGAAACGAAGGCTTCTGTTTTGGAGGTGGTGCGGTTGTAAACGGAAATTTGGAAGCCATGATCCGCGATGTTGAGGGCGAGATTCTGGCCCATGACCGCCAGACCGATGAGACCGATGTCCGATTTTTGCTTCATAGAGGGTATTTGAAAGGAGCCGACATTATGAGTTGAAACAAAACCTGTCCAATCGTTTTCTGCCGGTATTTGGCAGGCGCGGATTGAGGCGTTGCCTCACGCGGATTAACAAGTTCGACAGGATGCTGGATGAGGTGCAGATCCATATCGAGTGCGGTGGCAAGCCCGTGGGCGCGCCGCCGCTTTGGGTTTCCTGGAAAAGACAAATCCGACATACATCGCGAGTAAAAAGCGCCGGAAACCCCCTTGTCCTCCCCATTGTCAGGGGGATGGCGAAAGCTTTGCTGGCGCAAGAGCGTGCGACGTCAGCTTTGTTCCTGATTCAAGCCAGGACGAATTCGAATTCTTCGGCGTTGAATTCTTCGCCTTCGATCAGGATCCGGTTTTCCTGGGCGTCAAAGGTGCCGTATTCGCCGAGGGACCAGCCGGGGCCGCCGATGATTTTGACCAAGTGGCAGCCGTTTCGGAAATTGGGGCGCAGGCTGGCGCGGAGGGCCCTGGCCTTTTTAATATCGTGGTGCCGTTTGATGGAAAGGGCGGCGCAGCCGGTGATGATGCCCACCGCTGTCAGTAACAAGGCCGTTTTTTTGTCCATGGGAAAAAATGAGCGAAGCGCCCGTTAAAATCAATCCATATCAGGCTTTGCGTTTTTCAATGGGTATGAACGGGCGGCGTTTGGGTCCGATGTAAATCTGGCGCGGGCGGTGAATGGGGGACTTGCCAGTGGCCAGTTCACGCCATTGCGCGATCCAGCCTGGCATGCGTCCGATGGAGAACATGACGGTGAACATATCCACCGGAATACCGATGGCGCGCATGATGATGCCGCTGTAGAAATCGACATTCGGATAAAGTTTGCGTGACAGGAAGTATTCGTCGCGCAGGGCGATTTCTTCGAGTTTGAGGGCGATGTCCAGCAGCGGATCTTTCTTGCCCATATTGGCCATGACTTTGTTGGAGATTTCCTTGAGGATTTTGGCCCGGGGATCGTAATTCTTATACACGCGGTGGCCAAAGCCCATCAGGCGGCTGTTGCGCTCGCCCTTTCTTGCGGCGGCGACGAAACGCGAACCGTCATCGCCGTCCTTGTGGATTTCTTCCAACATCTGGATGACGGCCATATTGGCGCCGCCATGGGCGGGCCCCCAAAGGGCGCAGACGCCGGCGGCCACGGACGCGAAAAGGTTGGCTCCACCGGATGCAACCATGCGCACGGTCGAGGTGCTGCAATTTTGCTCGTGGTCGGCGTGCAGCAGCAGGATGAGGTTGAGAGCGCGGTCCACTTCCGAGCGCGCGATGTATTCCGCATAAGGTTCGGAAAACATCATGTGCAGGAAGTTGGAGCAGTAGGAGAGCTGGTATTTGGGGTGAATGAACGGTCGGCCGTGCTTCATGCGGTAGGACATGGCGGCCAGGGTGCGCACCTTGGAGATGAGAATGGTCGCGGCATGGTCGAAGTGCTCCAAGTCGTGCTCGCGGTTGTTGCTGGCCATCTCGGGATAATAACAACCCAGGGAGTTCAGCATGGCGGAAAGCATGGCCATGGGGTGCGAGTGGCTGGGGAAGGCCTCGAAGAAATGGAACATGCCCTGGTGGATTGCGGCGTTGCCCAGCACCAGATTGCGGAAGTTTTGAAGCTGTTGGGTGGTCGGAAGTTCGCCGTAAATGATGAGGTAGGAAACTTCCAGGAAATTGGAATGCTCGGCCAGTTCCTCGATGTCGTAGCCCCGGTAACGCAGGATGCCGGTTTCCCCGTCGATAAAGGTGATGGCGCTCAGGCATGAGCCGGTGTTGCCGTAGCCTTCGTCATAGGTGATATAGCCGGTGTCTGCGCGAAGATTGTGGGTATCAATCGCTTTTTCCTGCTCGGTTCCGACAATGACGGGGTACTCGTGCGCCTTGCCGCCAATGGTTATTTTTACGGTTTCAGACATGACAATCTCTTTTCTATCAGTTCCATCAAAAACTTGCAGGATCAAGCTAATCCAACTTTTTTATTTGGGCAGCAAAAACTTTTAAAAAGTTGCGGGTATCCCCTCCGGGGGTTTTGCATTATAATCCGACGATTATGCCCCTTGATTGAGGGGATTGGCCCTTGTCCAGCATGGCTTTCCCGGCCACCCCACCCAGATAAGGCATTTTCATGGCTTGTATTAGCTGCCGGATGAATTTAAGGTGCGGGGAGCGCCTTCGGGATGCCATCCATGTACTGTTTAAGATTTCTCAAAATTGTAATGATCGGAATGCTAGTGATTGCCAGTCCGAGGGCATTCGCCGTCGCCTACATCCCAGCCACGGGGCAGCCTCCCAATCCACCACGCGAGTTCCGGGGCGTCTGGGTTGCCTCTGTCTATAATATTGACTGGCCCTCGAGCCCGGGCTTGTCCGTGTCCGAACAAAAGCGGGAGTTGTTGAAACTGCTGGATCGGGCCGCTGATTTGCGCCTGAATGCAGTCCTTTTGCAGGTGAGGCCGGCTTGCGACGCCTTGTATGCCTCTCCATACGAACCCTGGTCCTATTATCTGACGGGCACCATGGGTCGTTCGCCCGACCCGTTTTATGATCCGCTCAAGTTTGCCGTCGAAGAAGCGCATAAACGCGGCTTGGAGTTGCATGCCTGGTTCAATCCATTCCGGGCGAAAGCAGGCGACGACTATTCCGCCTGCCCGCGACACATTACACGGGAACGCCCGGATTTGGTGGTCAGCTATGGGACCGTGAAGTGGCTCGACCCCGGTGAGCCGGAAGCGCGCGCGCTTGCAAGGAAGGTGATCCTGGACGTGGTGCGGCGTTATGATGTGGATGGAGTTCATCTCGACGATTATTTTTATCCGTATCCGATCCTGACAAGATCCGGCCGTAAAGTGGATTTCCCCGATGATAAAAGCTGGTGGAAGTATGGAAGCGCGAGCGGTATGAGCCGCAGTGCGTGGCGCCAGGCCAATATCAATTCCTTTGTTCACGACCTCTATTCTTCAATTAAAACAGCCAAGCCGTGGGTCAAATTCGGCATCAGTCCTTTCGGCATTTGGAAATCTGGAATGCCCGAGCACACCATGGCTTATATCGATTCCCGTGATGATATTCATGCGGATTCGCGGCTTTGGCTGCAAAAAGGCTGGGTGGATTATTTTTCGCCCCAGCTCTATTGGGAGATTGAATCCCCGAAACAATCCTTCACCCGTCTTCTGGGTTGGTGGAGGCAGCAAAATGTGTTGGGCCGCAATCTTTGGCCCGGCCTGGCCATCGACCGGGTTGGCCCGGATCGCAAGCCACAGGAAATTATCAATGAAATCCGCCTGACCCGCAACAACTCGGAAAGTTCCGGGCACATTCATTGGAGCATGAAGGAACTCATGCGGAATCGGCGCACGGTTTCCGACATGCTGAAAGACCAGCTTTTTACATCGGAAGTTTTGATCCCGGCCTATCCCTGGCTGGGGAAAGAACCGATGGCAACCCCGGCGCTGGATGTCCACGAGCGGGAAGGTTCGTTGAAGCTGGCTTGGGCCCTGCCCAAGGGCGGAAGGCAGCCTGCGCACTGGGTCTTGCAGGATTATACCAGGCAAGCATGGAGAACGGAGATCCTGGCGGGAAGCAAGCGGGGCGCGGAATTGGTTCTATCGAATGGATATCCAGACGCCATTTACATCCGCCCGGCGGACCGCAATGGGAACCTCGGGCCCGTTGTGGGGTTGAAGGCCGTGAAGCAAGTCGCGGAACGCTGACCTGCTTCTCGTCCGCGTCGCGGACCTTGGAGTGCGTCCGCCACGGCGGACGCTTTGCATCAAAAACATGTCGCCCGCAGTATAAAAGCGGCGTCGTGCCGCCGCAGTCCAAAATAAACCCGAGCTGCCATCACATTTTGTGAGGCGTTTTCAGAAATGTGTGAAACATCCAGGTTAACGTATGATCCCGCGGCTGCTTTCCCGTGCGAACTGGATCAGGACTTGGACTTCGTTGTGTTGGCCAAATTCTTCTTCCAACGCCGCCAGGGCTTGCGAGGTGTTGAATTTTAAATTATACAGGATCCTTAACGCTTTGCGCAGGACTTTGATTTGTTCCTCTGAAAACCCGCGGCGCTTGAGCCCCACTTCATTGACGGCCCTCACCGCAGCCGGGTTGCCGTCGGCAATAAAATAGGGCGGGACATCCTGCACGATTTTTGTGCAGCCGCCGACCAGCGCGTGAAGCCCGATGCGGCAGAATTGGTGTACGGCGCCCAGGCCGCTGACGATCGCGTAATCCGCCAGGGTGACGTGCCCGCCCAAGGTTCCGTTATTTGACAAAATGCAGTGGTTGCCGACGACGCAATCGTGGGCCACATGGCTGTAGGTGAGAAACAGATTGTCGGAGCCGATGACGGTTTTTTCATCCGGGTTGGTGCCGCGGTTGACGCTGGTGAATTCACGGAACTCGTTGTTGTCGCCCACTTCCAGACAAGTCGGCTCGCCCTTGTATTTCAGGTCCTGGGTTTTTCCGCCGATGCTGCAAAACGGGTGGAAGAGGTTGTTTTTTCCGAAGGTGGCGGGCCCTTGCAGGCTGGCATGGTTCATGAGGACGCAGCCTTCGCCGAGCGTGACGTCGGGACCCACGACGCAATAGGGGCCTATTTCCACATTTTCGGGCAGCCGGGCCCGGGATGCAATGACAGCGGTGGGATGAATGGGCATTTTTAAGAAAAATTATTGGACCACAAAACTGAGTTCGCCTTCCGAGACAAGTTCGCCGTTGACGGTGCACTGGCCGACCGCCTTGCCGATTTTTCCGCGCATTTTGACAAGCTCCACCTGAATGATAAGAGTGTCGCCCGGCACGACGGGCTTCCGGAACTTGACCTTGTCGGCGCTCATGAAAAATCCGATCCGGCCGACGTTGTCCGCGCGGCGCAGGAGGAGAAGGCTGGCCACCTGGGCCATGGCTTCCAATTGCAGGACTCCCGGCATGAGCGGATGGCCGGGAAAGTGGCCCTGAAAAAAGGGTTCGTTGATCGACACGTTTTTGCAGCCGGTGGCGCGGCTGTCGCCCTCGAATTTCAGAATCCGGTCCACCATGAGGAAGGGGTAGCGGTGCGGCAGGATATTCATCACCTCCTGGATGTCCAGGGCGCCTTCGCCGACCGGGATGTACTCGATCGGCATCAATTGGTTGAGGTAGCGCTTGTATTCCTTCGCGATGGCCTTGGCCAGTTCGACGTTGAGGGCGTGGCTGGGCTTGGCGGCGATAATGTGCGCCTTGAGATGGATCGGGAACAGGGAAAGATCCCCGATGACGTCCAGAATCTTGTGCCTGACAAATTCTTCGCGATAACGCAGCGGGTCCTTGCTCAGGATGCTTTCGCCGCGGATGACAATGGCGTTTTCCAGGCTGCCGCCCTTGATGAGGCCTTTTTCGAGCAGGGGTTGCACCTCCTCGTAAAAAACAAAAGTGCGCGCCTTGGAAATCTCGGAACGGTAGGTTTCGGGATTCACCTCCACGCTGAAAAACTGGGTGAAATATCCGGTATGGTTCGCGTTGGTGCAGGTCACCTTGAAGCTGTCGTGAGGCAGGGCGACCATGTAGGAGTCGTCCTTGCCATAAACATAAACCGGTTCCTTGAGCTCGAAATACGTGCGTGGGATGGTGAGCTCCTTTTTCCCGGCCTTGTCGATGAGCTGCACAAAAAGGTCCGAACTGCCGTCTCCAATCGGCGGTTCATTCGAGTCCATTTCAATGAGCGCATTGTCGATGCCCAAGCCGCGCAGGGCGGAGGTCAGGTGTTCGATGGTGTGGATCTTGACAGCACCCTCGCTGATCGTGGTGGCCCGTTCCACCTGTTTGACATTTTCCACGGCCACGTTGATGGTCGGGGCGTCCGGCAGGTCGATTCTTTTGAAAGTGTAGCCGCTGTTGGCTTCGGCGGGTTTGAGGGTCAGAGTGACCGTGCCCCCGGTGTGCAGCGAAGAGCCTTTAAGGGACGCTTCCTTCTCAATCGTGGTCTGATAAATGACAGGCATCCGCAAGTCATTGCAAAAGATGGGGGTAGAGCGCAACAGCAAATTACAGATAAAACATTATTCACTCAGGCCCAAAGGCGGCCAGCCCGTCATTTTTCGGTTGATTTGCCCTGTTTGGCAGTTGAAAAACCCCGCCGCCTACCCTAAACCACTTATCTTATGAAGAGAATGAGTCGCACTTCGGGTCAGGTTCTGGTCTTGGCAGTTTTGGCCTTGGGGGTTCTCCCCTTTCAACAAACATGGGGCGCGGAGGCTGTAATCAAAGTGGGTGAGTATGCTTCTCTCAGCGGCGGCACCGCGTCCTTTGGCAGCGCCTCGCACAAAGGAACTGTTTTGGCGGTTGAAGAAATCAACGCAGCAGGCGGTGTGCTGGGCAAACAGATCCAATTGATTACGGAAGACACCCAATCCAAGGCGGGGGAAGCTTCGACCGCTGTGCGTAAATTGATTTCCCAGGATAAAGTCGTCGCCATCCTCGGCGAAATCGCCTCATCCCGTTCGCTGGAAGCCGCGCCCATTTGCCAGGAAGCCAAAATTCCGATGATTTCACCGGGATCGACAAACCCCAAAGTTACCGAGGTTGGAGACTATATTTTCCGGATCTGTTTTATTGATCCGTTTCAGGGCACGGTCATGGCGAAGTTCGCCCTCGACTCGCTCAAGGTCAAAAATGTGGCGGTCTTGACCGATGTGAAACAGGATTACAGCGTCGGCCTTGCCCAGTTTTTCAGGGAATACCTAACGGCGCATGGCGGTGTGGTCGCGAAGGAACAAAGTTACAGCAGCGGCGACAAGGATTTTCGTGCGCAACTCACCTCGATCAAATCCAGCAAACCCGAAGCGGTTTTCCTGCCCGGCTATTATAATGAGGTGGCGCTCATCGTCAAACAGGCCGAACAATTGGGCCTGAAAGTGCCGTTCCTCGGCGGCGACGGATGGGATTCGTCGTCCCTGGTGGAAATCGGCGGCCAATCCATGGAAGGCCAGTATTTTTCCAACCATTTTTCTCCTGAGGACAATGCGCCTCAAATCCAGTCTTTTGTAAAAAATTTCCAGACGAAGTACAACCAGACTCCCGATGCGATGGCCGCTCTCGGTTATGATTCCGCCCGGTTTCTGGCCGACGCAATCCGCCGCGCGGGATCGACCGATCCTGTGAAGCTGCGAGATGCGCTGGCCTCGACCAAGAATTTTGGCGGCGTCACCGGTTCCATCACCATCAACGCGCAACGCAACGCCACCAAGTCCGCCGACATTCTCGTCATCAAGGGCGGAAAGTTCAAATTCATGCAAACGGTTGCGCCGTAAAAATAATGATGGCCCGGGAAAAGAACTGGCGGATGCTCCGGGCGATGGGTTATAGATAACCCCTGAGCATGGACATCACCCAGTTTATTCAGCAGCTTGTCAACGGCCTTTCCCTGGGGGCCATCTATGCCCTCATCGCCCTTGGATACACGATGGTGTATGGCGTGCTCCGGTTCATCAATTTCGCGCATGGCGACATCTACATGCTGGGCGCATTTTTTGGATTGGGCCTTGCGCCCAGGATGCAGCGCATCTTTCCCGGCAGCCATTCCATTCCCGGAGCATTGGCCATTTTAATTGCGTCCATGTTGCTATGCGCCGCAATCGGCGTCCTGATCGAACGGCTCGTGTATCGGCCCCTGCGCGATCGTCCCCGGCTGACGGTGCTGATCACGGCCATCGGCGTTTCCCTGTTCATCCAGAACGTGACCCAGTTGCTCTGCGGCGCCGACCCCAAGGCCTTTCCCGAATTGATCCCGGTCCGCGCGATTGAAGGGCTGGGGGATTTGACGGTGCTGACCTCACAGGCCACGGTGATTTTGGTCACACTCATTCTGCTCTTTGGCCTGCATTTTATTGTTCAAAAAACAAAGTTAGGTATGGCCATGCGCGCGCTTTCATTGAACCCGACCGCCTGCCTGCTCGTCGGCGTCAACAACAACACGGTCATCTCGTTTACGTTCGCATTGGGGTCCGCCCTGGCGGCGGCAGCCGGGATTCTGGTGGCGCTGGATTCGCCTTCGATTGAGCCCATGATGGGGAATGTGCCGGGCATCAAGGCCTTTGTTGCGGCGGTGCTGGGCGGCATCGGCAACATCCCGGGCGCGGCCCTGGGCGGGCTGATCATCGGCGTCACGGAAACCCTGGTGGTGGGTTATGTTTCGCCCGCATTCCGCGATGCCATCGCCTTTGCCATCTTGATTCTTATTTTGTTGTTCAAGCCGGACGGGTTGCTTGGCAAGTCTGAACGGGAGAAAGTCTGATGGATTCGCGGCTGATTTTATTGTTGTCCCTTGTTGCAAGCGGAGTGGCGGCGCTTTGTTCGGGCTGGCTCGATCCGTATTATTACGACGTCTGCATTTCCATCGGGATCAACATCATCCTGGCCGTCAGCTTGAACCTGGTGAACGGTTATACCGGCCAATTTTCACTCGGCCATGCCGGCTTCATGGCGGTGGGGGCTTATACGTCCGCCTCCATTACCAATGCGCTGGCCGTCAAATTCACGGGCATGCCGATTGGCGCGGCCGAGGTTGTTTTTGTGTTGGCCTTGTTTCTGGGCGGCCTCGCGGCCGCAATCGCCGGCCTGGCGGTGGGCATTCCGTCCCTGAGATTGCGCGGGGATTATCTGGCCATTGTCACGCTTGGGTTTGGAGAGATCATCCGGGTGTTGATCCTGAACATGGATTTTTTGGGGGCCGCCCGCGGACTGAGTGTGACGTGGCACAACACGAATTTTTTTTGGACGTTCGGTCTCGCGTCGTTTGCGGTGTATGTTGTTTACAACTTGGTGCATTCGACGTACGGACGCGGCTTTGTCACCGTGCGCGACGATGAGATCGCGGCGGAGGCGGTCGGCATCAACACGACAAAATACAAGGTCATCGCGTTTGCCACGGCGGCGTTTTTTGCAGGCCTGGCGGGCGGCCTCTACGCGCACTACAAACAGTATCTGACGCCGGAAGGTTTTAATTTCTTCAAGTCGGTTGATATTGTGGTCATGGTGATCCTCGGCGGCATGGGCAGCACGGCCGGGGTCGTGGCCGCAGCCATCATACTAACATTGCTTCCCGAACTGCTGCGGATGCTGTCGCATTTGCCGTGGATTCCCGAACCGGTCCAGCCCTGGCTCGAGAACCGTCTGATTCTTTATTCGCTGCTCCTGATTATACTGATGCTGACCCGGCCCCAGGGGCTTTTTGGCAATGTGGAATTTCTTCGAAAATTCATGGCGGCCCGCCGTGCAGGCAAATGAAAGAGCTGTTGAAAATCGAACAGGGAACCATGCGCTTCGGCGGCCTGACGGCGCTTTCATCCCTGGATTTTTCCATCCGTGAAAAAGAACTGGTCGGCCTGATCGGTCCGAACGGAGCGGGCAAGACCACGGTCTTCAATCTCATCACCGGTGTCTATCGCCCCACCTCCGGGCGGGTTTTTCTGGGCGAAAGGGACATCACCGGCTTGCGTCCTTATACCATCGCCGCCGCCGGGATCGGGCGGACTTTCCAAAACATCCGCCTGTTCGAGTCCCTGACGGTTTTTGACAACGTGCGCGCGGCATTCAACCTGCACCTCCGGCACAACGCCATTCATGCGTTGACGCGCGGCCCCAAGTTTTGCGAGGAGGAAAAGGAGATCGCGCAAAAGACGCTTGAGATCCTGGAAATCTTCCATCTGGGCGCGCAGCGCGACAAGCCCTGCACGAGCCTTGCCTACGGAGACCAGCGCCGCCTGGAGATTGTCCGCGCGCTGGCGACAAAGCCCCGTCTTCTGCTCTTGGACGAACCGGCGGCAGGC
>JAQTNW010000018.1 GCA_028713655.1 Candidatus Methylacidiphilales bacterium
AATTCCACACATAAAGCTCTTGTTCTACCCGCGTCTTTTCTATAACGTCAATGTAATCTCACCTATGCCCAAAAATTACCCTGATCTTGGCCGTGTCATCGGCGTCATTTTGGGCGGCGGCGCGGGCACGCGGCTTTTCCCTTTGACCAAGGAACGGGCCAAACCCGCGGTCCCTTTGGCCGGCAAATACCGGCTGGTTGATATCCCGATCAGCTTGTGCATCAACTCAGGCATTAAGCGCATCTTCCTGCTTACGCAATACTTAAGTTCATCCCTGCACCGCCATGTTTATCAAAGTTACCGTTTTGATGACTACCATCCGCGCGGATTTATTGAAATCATGGCGGCCACGCAAAAGGTCGATAGCAGCGGATGGTATCAGGGCACGGCCGATGCGGTGCGGCAAAATCTCACCCATTTCAACAATCACGACCATGAATGGGTGTTGATCCTGTCGGGCGACCAGCTTTACCGGATGGATTTTAGAAAGATCATAGCGCAGCATGTTTCCACCGGGGCGGATGTGACCGTGGCCACCATACCGGTTGCGAGGGAACCCGCCCGCAGTTTTGGGATCATGCAGATCAACGAGCATCACGAGATCGTGCGTTTTGTTGAAAAACCCAAGCAGGACGAGTTGCTCGATACGTTGCGGATTGGACGCGAGGCTTTGTCGCAAATTGGCAAACCGGAGGATCATGACTTGTTCCTGGCCTCGATGGGGATTTATGTGTTCAACCGGAGAGTGCTGCAGGAAGCGTTGGACGATCCTGCCGGCCAGGATTTTGGCAAGGACATCATTCCCGGCCTGATTGGAAAGAAAAAAATCTATTCCTATGTTTACCAGGGTTACTGGGAGGATATCGGCACCATCCGCGCCTTTTACGATGCCAATCTGGATCTGGTTGAGCCGTTGCCCAAGTTTGATTTTTTTGACAGCAATTCGCCGATTTACACCCGGGGGCGTTTTTTGCCGTCTTCAAAAGTGAATGAAAGCCGGATCGAGCGTTCCATTATAGCGGACGGCTGCGTGCTTTCAAAGGCGGAAATCACGCATTCCATCATCGGAATCCGCAGCCGGATTGAGTCCGGAGTGCAGATCCGCGATTCGATTGTCATGGGATCGGATTATTACGAGACGGATGCCAGTCTGGAAAAAAACGCGCGTACGAAGCGTCCGGCCATCGGCATCGGGGCGAACAGCCGGATCCAGGGGGCGATCATTGACAAGAATGCCCGCATCGGATGCAATGTGGTGATCCGGGCGGAGGGAAAGGTTGAGAATATCGATTCGGAGCTTTACCATGTCAGGGACGGAATCGTCATCATCCCCAAAAACACGGTTGTACCCGATGGCACGGTCATCTGATAAAATGAAAGGCATGTCCATTTTGTGAAAGATTCCGCGTTTAGGGTCTCCCTCCGCGATTCGCACGGCAGCGCGGTTTTGTTTTTGCCCTTGTTGCTGTGCGGGATTCTTTTGCCGGGTGGCATCCTGCGAGCCCAGGATGTTCTTCATAGTGAAGGCCGTAAAATCGATCTGGGGGACGTTTCAGTGAAATTTGCGCGCAACATGAAATTGTTGGAGCCTCTCCTTCCGGAGTCTGAGACGCAGCAAATGATGGAGGTTGTGATAGGAAAGGCGGGGGACCTGGCCTCACTTTATCGCGCGGGTGGCGGGGCGAACCGGAGGCGCAAGCTGCTGGACGAAGAAGATGCGCTTTTGCACAAGCCTAACATATCGAAGGTGGACCAAAGGCGGCTCGAAGATTTGCAGCAGGAAATTAAAAAGGCCGATCCGGACGGCGTCTTCCAGAAAGGCCGGGATGATATCCGCAAATCGATCCTGGAACTGCAGGGCATGCTCTCGGTACTGCATGCATCAGACCCGGACGTGCAGGATGTTATCCGGATCGCACAACAACATCTGCAACTATACCAAACCGCCCTTTCCAAATACCAATGAACCGCTATTTCCTTCTTGCTCTCCTGCCCCTGATCTTTCTTGGTGCACGGGCCGCCTCCGGACAAACGGCTGAACAGCCGGCATCCTCTCCCAGTGTGGCTCCCGCAGACCCAACGTTGTCTCTGTCCTCTCCCCTGGCGGCTATGCCGAAAAAGGATGCCCCGGTCATGGCAAGTGAACTGGTTAAAAGAGTTAAAAAGGAGAATGATGATGCCGCGAAGCGCATTTCCGAGATAGATAAAATCGTCAATCCAATCATGGAGGAAACGGCTGTCAAATTGTATGGGATCAAACCCGAGGAATTCAGATTCCTGCGGATGCAATCGCAGAGCCAGGCGCCCTCCACTTTTTTTAGCAAGCAGCGGCGGCTGGATACGAGTTCGATTGATGGGATTGTGCAGTATTTTGATGATGCCTATCAAGCGTTGCAAGCCCAGGAGTTTTGGTTTGGGCGTGAAGAGACTCTTGTTCCGCAGGATGCGCAACTTTATGAAACCATGAAAGCGGATGTGTTGGGCTCG
Source organism: Candidatus Methylacidiphilales bacterium (assembly GCA_028713655.1). Classification (NCBI taxonomy): domain Bacteria; kingdom Pseudomonadati; phylum Verrucomicrobiota; class Methylacidiphilae; order Methylacidiphilales; species Methylacidiphilales bacterium. The sequence goes on from JAQTNW010000018.1 coordinate 2,488, forward strand.
ATCGCCAGCCGTCCGGATGGCTCAAAAATTCTCGACATGTTGAACGAAAGGGCCCAGCTCGAAGCCAAGTTGAACAGCAACCTGCCGCTGTACACTTATTTGAGCCAGCGGCGCGAGTGGTGGAAATACTATCCGGACTATAAAAAGGCCGTGGAGAGCGATTCCAAGGTGAAATCGGAACAGATGTCGCCACCGTGACCTGCGCAGACACACGCGGAAAATCAGCGTTGAAATTTTCAGGTCCCTCCTTATGATGTGCTTTTACGCGCCCGTAGTTTAGTGGTAGAACATGAGCTTCCCAAGCTTGGGATGAGGGTTCGATTCCCTCCGGGCGTAAGCAATCACAGCATGCGCCCTCAAGTGCGCGCTTCAAGAGTCCATTAGCGATAGTAAAATCGACTTGTAGTTGTCCTTGCCCTTTTCCAACTCCGACAAATCGATGAACTCGTTCGAGGTGTGGGCTTGTGGATTGAGCCGCGGCCGAGCGCGACCGGGGGGGATTCCCCAGGCCGCAAAAACGGCGGCGTCGCAAAATCAGGACGCAGGCTTTTTCGCCGGTGCGTGTTGTGCCGGGGTTGTCAGCGGGGTTGACGCTGGGGGATTCGGACCAGGCGTTGCAGCAAGAGGGCGGTTGGGCTGGAGCGTGGCATGGGTTTTATTTTTTTGAGGCCTGCGGGAAGGGGGCCTGCGAGATTTCCCAGTCCGGATTTTTTTCCGCCAGATATTTGGCCGCCCAGGCGGTGGGGAGCAATACGACGCGCTCGCCAAAGGAGTCGCGAACCAGCGCGGCGTCATTCGCCAGGACCGGATCAGCGGGTTTTTCCGTTTGATTGTCGGGAGATTCCCTGATGGGCCTGATCCAACGGGCCAGTTTCCAGGCGGACATTTCCATGCGGCATTCCGCTCCGTATTCGGACTCGAGGCGGTATTTAAGCACGTCGAATTGCAGGGGCCCCACGGCCCCCAGCAACGGAATGCGTTGATAGGACTCGGGTTGTTCAAAGGCCTGTGCCAGGCCTTCCTTCAGAAGCTGGTCCAGACCTTCCCGGAAACGCTTGAATTTTGCCGGGCTGGTATTGTGGAGATAGGCGAAACATTCGGGCGCAAAGCGCGGGATTTCATCAAATACGACGCCTGCTTTTTCCGAGAGTGTGTCACCGATCTGGAAATCGTGGTTGCCGACAATGCCGACCACGTCGCCCGCCCATGCTTCATCGACGGTTTCCCGTTCCTGGGCGAAAAGCCGTTGCGAGTAGGACAGGCGGATTTGCTTTCCCGTGCGGCTGTGAAAGACATTCATGTCACGTTGGAACACGCCGGAAACGATGCGGATGAAGGCAACCCTGTCCCGGTGTTTGGGATTCATATTGGCCTGGATTTTGAAAACAAACCCTGAGAAGGAGGGATTGTTAGGTTCCAGGGTTTCGGAACCGGTTTTGCGCGCGGCGGGCGGGGGCGCCAGTTCCAAAAACTGGTCGAGTAAAAGTTGGACGCCAAAATTGTTGGCCGCACTGCCGAAGAATACCGGAGTCAGCCCGCCGCTCCGGACACGGTCCAGATCAAAGTCCGAGCCTGCGCCGTCCAGAAGTTCCAGTTCATGGCAAACACGCTGGTACACATCAGGCGCCAGCACGTCCCGAACCGCGGCATCGTGTATATCCCGGACGCTGACAGGAGCGCAAAACGCCCCGCCTGCGACGCGTTCAAACAAATGCACCTGCCGGGTTTTGCGGTCGAAGATGCCCTTGAATTCCGGGCCATCGCCCAAGGGCCAGTTCAACGGGCAGGCATGGATGCCCAGCACATTTTCCAGTTCATCGCAAAGTTCCAGCGGCGGACGCGCGGGCCGGTCCAGCTTGTTGATGAAGGTAAAGATCGGCACGCCGCGCTGGCGGCAGACCTCAAACAGTTTGCGGGTCTGGGTCTCGATGCCTTTGCCGGCGTCGATGACCATGACGGCGGCGTCCACGGCCGTAAGCACGCGGTAGGTGTCTTCGGAAAAATCCTTGTGCCCGGGTGTGTCGAGCAGGTTGACGACGCAGTCCTTGTATTCAAATTGCAATACGGTTGAGGACACTGATATCCCGCGTTGCTTTTCAAGCTCCATCCAGTCGCTGGTGGTGGCGCGCTGGTTTTTCCGGGCGGTGACGCTTCCCGCCAGTTGAACGGCCCCGCCATAGAGCAGGAATTTTTCGGTCAGGGTGGTTTTACCGGCATCGGGGTGGGAGATGATCGCAAAAGTGCGCCGCCGCGCGACCTCGCGCTCGATGGCGGGGTTGCCGGTTGCGGGCCTTGACCCAACGGATGACAGTACGGACATAAATGAGCAACTCCAAAGGAAAAAATTGAAAGATCAAAACAATACGCAAAATCGGCTTAACGCAAAGCAAAGGTTGGATAGCCTTGCTGCCCTTATCGGGAGGTTTGATCCATTATTGGGGAGGATTTTCCTCGTCTCGTCTAATCATTTCCGCGGCATCGATCCGGTCTTTGTCCCGCCATGAGTCTTTTTTCAACTCCCACAGGGCTTTGCGGTTGAGATGGCGCACGGGAAAAAGCGGATTTCCAACCCGCGTTTCCACGCTTTGCACAAATAACTGCTCGTAAGACTTGTCATTCAGCAGCGTGAAAATATCGAGGGGACAGTCGTCTTCCATAATTCGGACTGCGCCGGGCTCAAGCGGCAAATCTTCAGGCGTTAGATCACCGCCGTAACCCTGGCCGAATTCCTTCAGCGTTTCAGCCAGATTTTGGATATTTTGGCGTTCAACACTGACAAGAATATCAAGATCCTCCGTTGTCCGGACAAAGCCATTGAGGCCGACGGCCACCCCACCGCAGACGAGAAACTTAACCTGATGTCCGACCAGCAGGGCCAAAAGTTTTTCGAAGTCGGGTGCGCCGTTCATTCGTTTTCCAGAGGTCGGGGCCGAAAATGGCCTTTGCATTCCGCCGCAGTTTGAGGATTCGGGTCAAAGGATCGCTTTGCTTGCCCTTGCCGATGATTTTTTTAATCACAAGGGGCAGTGTGCCAAAGCGCGGGATAATTGCAGCAAGAAATAATAAGGCGTTTCCAATTCAAAAAAATCTCATTCAGGCGGTTTTGCTTGTAACCCGGATGTCCCTGCACCCCTGTTCCTGCCACATTTTGGAGCAGGACACTTTGCAGGGGTTTTCAGGAACGGGTGAAACATCCGGGTTAGGGCTTGATGAAACGGTCCATCGCCCGGATGCGCTGAACCATCGTGCGCAGAACGCGCAGGGAGAAAAACGGGGTTTGTTGTACCATAAAAATAAACTGCTTTTCCGTAAGGGGCGACAACTCCACTTCCGTCTTGGCCATCGCTTTGGCGGAGCGCCCTTGGGAGTCAATCAAGGCCATCTCCCCGAAAAATCCGTCCTTGCCGACCGTTTCCACGAGCTGATTCGATATATACAGCTCCACTTCGCCTTTTTTGACAATATACATTAGATTGCCTGGGTCGCCTTCTTTGAAAATAATGTCGCCGGGCTTGAATTGAACATTCGTTGACTCTGTCTGTACGGTCATTTTAGAACTCCTGCTGATTGGTTTACCCAAGCCCCGATTTTACGAAATCTGGCTTCATCCGACATTTGCCAGATGTGATGTCTCTGTAAATAAACGGTTTACCCGTTCATGCCCACAGGAAAACTGTTACAATTGTGTGACAACTAGCCCGGATGTTTCACATGCTTCTGAAACCCCGTGCAAAGTGTCCTGCTCCAAAGTGTGGCAGGAACCGAGGGTGCCGCGACATCCGGGCTACAAGCAAAACCGCCTGAATTGGTGTTTTGTTTTGATTTTTGAATTGGAACTGCCTTATTTGGAGGCGGTTTTGCAATAAGCTGCATAGGCCCAGCGCGAGTCTTTCCGCTGTTGCCCTCAGTTGCTCAGATCCGCCAGCCTTGGAGGACGCGCATGTAGTTCCCGCGCTCGAATGCGGCGGGATCGGGGCAGGTTTTCAGACTCATGGAACCCCGAAGTTGTTCCACGCTTTCGTATTCGTGTTCGTCCATCCATGTTTCCAGGCCGCGGAGCAAAAATCCAACATGGGCGGGCCCGTTTTTTAAGAGGGTGGAAACGACCTGCACGGTTGTGGCTCCGGCCATCAGTCCTTTGACCAGATCGAGCGAGCGGTTCACGCCGCCGGACAGGGCGAGGTCCAGGCCGCAAAGCCCGTGCAGGGCCGCCAGCCAGCGCAGCCGCAGCAACAATTCCGAGGAATCGGAAAGGTGAAGGCGCGGAACCGCTTCAAGAAGCTCTACATCAATGTCAGGCTGGTAGAAGCGGTTGAAAAGCACGGCCGCATCGGCGCCGGACTGCTCCAGCTTGCTTACAAAGTGAAGCGGCGCTGTGAAGAAAGGTGAAATCTTTACGGCCAAGGGCAGGGAAACCCGGCCTGACACCTGCGAGACTGTTTCGAGCAGGCGCGTCTCGATCTCCATGGAAGTTTCTTTTGGGTTTGCCGACACCTGATACAGATTCAACTCCAGCGCGTCAGCGCCCGCCTTTTGGATCAGTTCCGCATAATGGGTCCAGCCGCCTGGCGTGACCCCGTTGAGCGAGGCGATCACGGGTATTCCCAGCGCCTCCTTGAGTTTGGCGATGTGCTCGAGGTATTCCTGCGGGCCGTGCGCGTAATCTTCGTTTTCCGGGAAAAAACTCAGCGCCTCAGAAAAGGAATCGCCATGAATCTGGGTGTGATAGTCCGTGGCCATGTCATCGGCCGTGATTTGCTCCTCAAAAAGCGAATGCAGAATGATGGCGGCGGCCCCGGAATCTTCGAGCTGCCGCGCTGTGTCCATTCTGTCAGCCAACGGTGAGGCTCCCGCAATGACGGGGTTTTTCAGCGTCAGGCCGTGGTAACAGGTTTCGAGTTTGGCTGTCATGACGCAGGTTCTCCGGCCGGGTTTGAATTTGTCATGTGTTCAAGATGGCGGTATTGCGCAAATTTTCTTTTCAGTTCCTCCTGCGCTATTGCGCCCAGGGCCTGGGATCGTTCGGGATCGTTCTGCTTTAAAATCCGGTAACGGGCTTCGTTTTCCGTGTAGCGTTCCAGGGGGATCTTCGGTTCGCTGGAATCCAGTTGCATGGCCGCCTGCCCGGCTTCGGCGCGCCGAGGGTCGAAGCGATACAGCGGCCAGCAAGCGCTTTCAACGGCGAGCTTTTGCTGATCGAGGCCAATCTCCATTGAGTAGCCGTGCGCAATGCAATGGCTGTACGCGAGGATGAGCGAAGTTCCCGGATAGGCTTCCGCTTCGGCAAACGTTTTGACGGTTTGCGAGTCTTTGGCGCCAAAGGCCACACGCGCCACATAGACGCTGCCGTAGCTCATTGCAATGAGGCCGAGATCCTTTTTCGTGTGCGCCTTGCCGTTGACGGCAAATTTTGCGACTGCGCCCATCGGAGTGGATTTCGAGGCCTGGCCGCCGGTGTTTGAATAGACTTCGGTGTCGAGGACCAGGATATTGACATCCAAACCCTGGGCGAGGACATGATCCAATCCGCCGTAGCCGATGTCGTAAGCCCAGCCATCGCCCCCGATGATCCATACGCTCTTTTTCACGAGATAATCCGCCAGAACGACGAGTTCGCGCGCGATGGGATCGGGCTTGGCGGCGAGTTTTTGTTTGAGCGCCGTGACGCGTTCGCGCTGTGCGGCAATTTCAATTTCATTGCTTTGAGGCGATTGGATGAGCGCGGTGACCAGATCGTCGCCGACGGCGCCATGCAAAGCCTGGAGCAGGAGAATGGCCTGGCCTTTCTTTTGGTCCGCGCCCAGACGGAGACCGGCGCCGAACTCCGCGTTGTCCTCGAACAGAGAGTTGGCCCAGGCTGGGCCGCGTCCGCTGGCGTTGGTTGTATAGGGCGTGGTGGGCAGATTGCCTCCGTAGATGGAGGAGCAGCCGGTGGCATTTGCGATCAAGGCGCGGTCGCCAAAAAGCTGGCTGACCAATTTGATATAAGGAGTCTCTCCGCAACCGGCGCAGGCGCCGGAGAATTCAAACAGCGGTTCAAGGAATTGCGAATCCTTCACTTCGGATGTTTTGAGAATGGAACGGTCCGGATTGGGGAGGCTGAGGAAATAATCCCAATTGACGCGCTCGGCTTTAAGCAGGGGCGCCTGGGGCGTGATGTCCAGAGCCTTGTGTTTGGGATTGGATTTGTCCTTGGCCGGACACACCGTCACGCAAAGACGGCAGCCGGTGCAATCCTCGGGCGCAATCTGGATGGTGAAACTGTTTCCGGGACGCTCGCGCGAGCGGAAGGGCGCCGACTTGAAGGTTTCCGGCGCGTTTTGCAGGCTGCTTTCCGGATAAAACTTGGCGCGAATGCTGGCATGCGGGCAGACCATGACGCATTTGTTGCACTGGATGCAAAGCGAGGAGTCCCAGACCGGTATTTCCTGGCTGAGATTGCGTTTTTCCCAGCGGGCGCTGCCTGTCGGCCAGGTGCCATCCGGAGGGAAGGCGCTGACTGGGAGCGAATCGCCGCGTCCCTCGAGCATCGGAGCGGTGACCCGGCGAAGAAATTCCGGCGCCTGTTCGGGAACAGCAGCATGGCGGCTGTGAAGGGCCGTTACCTGGTCGGGGACGCGGACTTCGAAAAGATTGGCGAGGGTCTGGTCCACGGCCTCGCAATTTTTTTGCACCACGGCGGGGCCTTTGCGGGCGTAGGTTTTTTCAATGGCTTTCTTGATCTGGGTGATGGCTTCCTCGCGCGGGAGCACCCCGGACACCGCGAAGAAACAGGTTTGCATGATCGTATTGATGCGTCCGCCCATGCCGGCTTCTCTTGCAACTTGATAGGCATCGATGACAAACACGCGGAGCTGTTTTTCCAGAATGCCGGATTGCACCTCGAGCGGCAGATGGTCCCAGACGGCATCCGGTCCATAGGGGCTGTTGATCAGGAAGACCGCGTTGGGCGCGGCGTATTTGGTGATCTCATATTTTTCCAGGAATTGCCACTGGTGGCAGGCCAGGAAATTGGCCTGGCGGATGAGGTAGGGGGCCTTGATCCGGCGCGGACCGAACCGCAGGTGCGAGATGGTGATGGCGCCGGATTTTTTGGAGTCATAGACAAAATAACCCTGCGGATGGTAGCTGGTCTGCTCGCCGATGATCTTGATGGTGTTCTTATTCGCGCCGACCGTGCCGTCGGCTCCCAGCCCGAAAAACAGCGCCCGGATGGTGTCATGGCTTTCGATGTCGAATTCATCATCGACTTTTAGCGATAACCCGGTGACGTCGTCGGTGATGCCGACGGTAAAATGCTGTTTCGGCTGTGGTTGAAGCAGTTCGTCGAAAACGGCTTTGACCATGGCGGGCGTGAATTCCTTCGAGCCGATGCCGTAACGCCCGCCGATGACCTGGACGTTCCCGGGCAAGCCATGTTGGGCGCCGGATTCGTGCAGGGCGGTAATCACATCCTGATAGAGAGGCTCACCGGCTGAGCCGGGTTCCTTTGTGCGATCTAGGACCGCGATGCGAAGGACGCTTTTTGGCAGGGCGGCGATCAAGGCGTTGCAGTCAAAGGGCCGGTAAAGCCTGACTTGCAGCACGCCATGGCGGCCTCCGTTTTTGTTCAGGGTTCTCAGTGTTTCCACGGCTGTCTCGCTCCCAGATCCCATGATGACAAGCACATTTTCCGCCTGCGGATGCCCGTGATAATTGAAGAGATGATATTCACGTCCGGTCAGCGCGGCGAAACGGTCCATGATTTTTTGCACGGCCCCGGGCGTTTTTTGATAAAAGGCGTTGCAGGCCTCGCGGGTTTGGAAATAAACATCCGGATTTTGGGCGGTTCCACGGATGACAGGGCGTTCGGGCGTCAAGGCCCTCTCATAAAAGGCTGCAATATCCTTTTGATTGACCAGGCTGCGGAGGTCTTCGGGACTCAGGGGGTCGATCTGGTTTAATTCATGTGAAGTGCGGAAGCCGTCGAAAAAATGGAGGAAAGGAATGCGGGTTTGAAGCGTCGCCAGGTGCGAAATGCACGACATATCCTGCGCTTCCTGCACGTTTGAGGCGCAGAGCATGGCGAAGCCGGTCTGGCGGACGGCCATCACGTCGGAATGATCGCCGAAGATGGAAAGGCCGTTGGTGGCCAGGGCGCGCGCGGCGACGTGGAGGACGAACGGAGTGAGTTCCCCGGCTATCTTGTACATGGCCGGAATCATGAGCAGAAGGCCTTGGGATGCGGTAAATGTGGTGGCTAATGAGCCCGCTTGCAGCATGCCGTGGATGGTGCCGGCCACCCCAGCTTCAGACTGCATTTCTATGACGGTTGGGATTTGCCCCCAAAGGTTGGTTTTCTTTTTGGCAGCCCATTCATCCGAGGATTCGCCCATGGCCGTTGAAGGGGTGATGGGGTAGATGGCAATGGCTTCACTCAGCAGATAGGCGATGGAGGCGGCAGCTTCATTGCCGTCAAGGGTGACCTTTTTGCTTCCCTTGGACTGCTTGCCTGTGGGGCTGGTGACAGACGCTGATGCTGGAGAGGTAATAGGGGCAATCATCATAATGAAGATAAGCTAATCTATTAATTTTAGTCAAATAAGAAATTGTGATGACAGAGAAACTATTTTTTATTTTGCTACTGCCGCTTTGCCTGCCTGGCCCCAAGTCCTCTTGGGAAATCCCCCGCTGGCCTTTCTTGTGCCACGCCAAGGTTGAAGCCGTTAGGAATTTACTTGCCCTGAGGGGCGGGCGCTTTACGCTCAAAGTTTCCGAGGCGCCCGTAGCTCAGTTGGATAGAGTACAAGTTTCCGGAACTTGGAGTCACAGGTTCGAATCCTGTCGGGCGCACGCTTTCAAACCAGTTTCAAGCCTTCCTCTACGTCCTTCGCGATCTTCCTGTAAAAAGGTGTTGTTTCCGGAGAGTTGGAGATGGAGTTTGAGCAAAAGTAAGTGGTTAAAACAGGTTATTGTATAACGCGATTGACTTGGCCGGTAAAAAATCCTCAGATTAGCACGACATGGACCCCATCAATCCTGAATCTTTTTCCAAGCTGCTCCAATATTCCATTTCCCCCGTCGTCCTGATTTCCAGCGTGGGACTGCTCCTGCTCTCCGTCACCAACCGGTTGGGCCGGACGATTGACCGGTCCAGGTCCCTGGCCAAGGAACTGGACGAGGCCGGGCAGGAGCTCATTGAAGATCATACGGAACAATTGAAGATCCTGGTGCGGCGCGCCGAATTCCTGCGCAATTCCGTGACGCTGATTGTGGCCAGCGTCTTTTTTTCCTGCCTGATGGTGCTCTTTTTGTTCCTGCTGGTTTTTCTCGGAGTCCGGCTTGAGGTTGTTGTGTTGGCGTTGTTTTGCCTCAGCGTATTTTCACTGCTCGGGTCGGTGATTTATTTTTTCGCCGACGTTTTGATGGCGCTCCACGCGCTGAAAATCGAGGTGGCCCGGCACCTCACTCCTCGATCTCCATGATTTCCGCGGGAGTGAGTTTTAAACCCGCAGCCCCGATAATGCCCTCCACCTGCTTTGCGCTGCGCGCGCCCACAATGGCGCCTGTGACGGACGGCAGCCGGAGAGCCCATGAGATGGCGACTTCGCCCGCCGAGAGGCCGTGCCGTTGCCCGATTGTCTTGAGCCGTTCCGCCATGTTGAGGTTTTCCGACAATTGAGGCTCCTGGAATTGGGCGTTCCCGGGGCGCCAATCATTTGGGGGAAGACTGGCAACTCGCTCGCGTGTCATGGCGCCGCTGAGCAGGCCTGAAGCCATCGGCGAATACACGATCACTCCAATGTCTTCCTGCAGGCAATGCGACAGAAGCTCCGCCTCGATGTCGCGGCGGATCAGGGAATAAGGCGGTTGGAGCGAGGTGACGGGCGCGATGCTCTGCGCTTTGCGGAGTTCTTCGAGGCTAAAATTACTGGTCCCGATCCATCGGACCTTTCCTTCCTTTTGCATCTTGGCCAGTTCAGTCCAGCCCTCCTCGGTTTCGGCGAGATCATCAGCCGGCCAGTGGATTTGGTAGAGATCGATCACATCCACGCCGAGGCGGCGCAGGCTGTTTTCCAGTTCCTTGCGGAGCGAGGCGGCTTTGAGGGAATAATCCACTTCCCGTTTTTCATTCCAGATCATGCCGCATTTGGTGAACACAAGGGGCCGCGGGCCGGACCATAAGTCGAGGGCTTTTTTGACGACCTCCTCGGAGTGTCCCAGGCCATAGACTGCGGCGGTATCGATCCAGTTGATTCCCAATTCGAGCGCGCGATGGATGGCGGCAATTGACTGCGCATCATCCTGAGGGCCCCAGCCGAATTTCCAATCGCCGCCGATGGCCCATGCGCCGAAGCCGATGGGGGTGATATGAAGGTCCGAATTGCCGAGCTTGCGGGTTTTCATGGGGTCAATGTAGGCGCGGGTCGGGTGTCTGCAACTGCTATTGGGGCTTTCAGCTCCCGGCTGTCAGCGCTCAGCCTTCAGCAATCTGACTTCAGGAATCATCATTTCCTTCCATGTTCTTTGCGTCCTTCCTGTAAAAAATGTGTTATTTTCGGAGAGTTGGAGAGGGAGTTTGAGCAAAAGTAAGTGGCTCATTCGTGTTCACCATGGTTAAATCCGGGTTGAAGGCCGTTGAATAGCGGCTACTGTTGCAAATAATCTATGGCTCGACGTTTTGATGAATTAAGCGCACCGGAAATTTTGGCCCTGGCCATTACTTTGGAAGAGGAGGATGGCCGGATTTACGGGGAATTTGCGGAAAGGTTGCGGACTTCTTATCCCGCCACCCACCGCGCACTGCTCCGAATGCAGGAAGAGGAGGCGGGCCACCGGCATCAATTGATCGAATGCTACCGGCAACGGTTCGGGGAACATATTCCGCTGATCCGCCGACAGGATGTCAAAGGGTTTGTCACCCGCAAACCGCTCTGGCTGGCCAAGGTTTTGACGCCGGCCCAAGTACGCCGCGAAGTCGCGCTGATCGAATTGGAAACACGGCGCTATTATGAAGCGGCCATTGAGCGCGCCAATGATGCGGGCGTGCGGCAACTTTTGGGGGACCTGGCCCAGGCTGAAAGCGAGCACAGCCATCTGGCCGACGAAATGGAAACGGAATTGTCGGCCAGCGGCGCGAAAGCGGAAGAGGATGCGACCCAGCGCCGCATGTTTGTCTTGCAGGTGGTGCAACCCGGCTTGGCGGGGTTGATGGATGGTTCGGTATCGACCCTGGCGCCGTTGTTCGCCGCGGCTTTTGCCACGCACAGCAGCAAGGACGCTTTTCTTGTCGGCCTGGCGGCCTCGGTGGGCGCGGGCATCAGCATGGGGTTTGCGGAAGCGTTGTCGGACGACGGGGCCATGAGCGGCCGCGGCCATCCCTGGCTGCGCGGCGGCGTTTGCGGGTTGATGACGGCCCTGGGCGGCATTGGGCACACGCTGCCGTATTTGATCCCGGATTTTGGCGTTGCCACGGCGATATCAGCCGCGGTTGTGGGCGTTGAATTGGCTGCGATCTCCTGGATCCGCCATCATTTCATGGACACTCCGCTGCTCGCGGCGGCGTTTCAGGTGGTTGTGGGCGGGGTGCTGGTTTTCCTGGCGGGAATAGTGATAGGCTTCCTGGGCGGAAGGGATTGAATCACGGACTCCGGCTTACGTCGTGAGCGGGGTGACGCAGAGAAAAGTCAGAATCTGAATTTAGCCGCAAAAAAGCGCAAGATACGCAAAAGATTAGAACCACACATTTTTTGCTAAAACGGCAACGCCGTTTTGCCTTTCAGCCCGGGGTTGGCCCGCTTGCGGGGCCACCCTGGGAATATGAATCCAAAAAATCATCCCGAACCCTGAATGGGTTCCGGCAATTGGATGAAGCAGACGCAACCCGCGTTGGGCTTGAAAATCATTTTAAAAAATACCCAGGGTATCCGCTTCCGCGTAGTCTTCGGCGCGAAACTACAATGCTTTCGTGTTACAAAAAATACTCAGCATTTAGAGAAAAATGACTGCTTAGTTTGCGGATATGTTCCGCGGTAAGGTTGCGTTCTTCTCGGAGGATTTTGTTTCCCATCGTGGCATCCAGACCCAGGAATCGCCCCAGATCGGAAGGGTTCCAGTTCGCCGAGTCCAGAAGTGATTGCAGGCGCTCAGGGAGTGTTAATTTCCTCAATGAAAGATTCTTTTCGTGTTCCGCCTCGTAGGCGAGAATCAAGTCGGTCAAAAGCTCAAAGTAGTCGTTCTGATCCCGGGTGAATTGTTGTTCAAAACCGGCCATTGCCTCTGCGATTTCGAGCGCATTTTCATAACCTACTTTGTCGTGGATCGGGCGTGGCAGGCAGAGGGTGCAAAGCTGGCGATACTCTTTCGGAAAATCCGCGAAGTGAAGTTGCTTGCCGTTTTTTTTCATAGGGCTCCTTTCCACTGGTTCTTACTGTATTCCGAATGTGTCATAAAGTGGAGAGTAAAAACCCGTTGCGTGTTAAAATGCACGGCGGCGATGAGGCGGTAATTATTGCCCGAAATGTTAAAAACGACCACATTCCGTCCACTGCCTACCTGAACCAGATCTGCCGACCGGTACACTTGTCTCAGCGCTGCAAAGTTTTTAAATCTTGCCGCCTTAACGAGTGCGAGCCATGCCGACAGTGACGATGCGGCTGTGGGATGTTTGCGTGCCCACAGATGCACGGCCGCCGGCTTAATGACTTGCATGCGTAAGGACAAAATGTCCTAATTTGTGTTTGGCGTCAAGTGGAGAAACGTGGAGGTTGTCCATGGTCCAAATTCATGCATGCTGGTGGCATGCGCGTGGCGCCTCTGAAACAAACCGGTTTCAATTTCCGAAATAGGTTGAATTCCACCTATCCAGATAGATTGAATTCAAGCTAATATGCTGTTAGCAAATGACATGAATACAAAGACCAAGAAAATATTTGCAAGGTTGATCCTTGCACTTTTTGTCTTGTTGATTCTTGTCGGGTTTATCATGCCGCAAACAGGTCGTCCTATTCCAGAAGTGAAGGACTTGAACTATATTCGGCAGTTGTCCATTGCCTTATTTGCTTATGCAAATGACAACAGGGGATATCCAGATCAAATGGAGGCAATACTGAATAAAAAATATATCGAAGACTCTCCTTACTTGAGAGATGTTATCAGACGAACCACCTATATTAAGCCCCCTCAAAATAAAACTGAAGCCAAGCATGTCATGCTTATACTTCCTCTTAAAGGTGGCGTTGCGGTTTCATATTCAGATTTAGACACTGTTTTTATACGAGAAAAGAAATCGCTAACCAGCGCATCTAGCCAATGACCTAACCACCACCAGCAGGTTCTTTGAAATGATCTTCCGTAATTCCACCCTCAACCCCGTCTTGATGCTCCTCCACGCTGGCGCCAACCGCCTTGCTGAGCCTTTCACGGAAAGAACCGCTGCCTGAACAGCAATGAAAACAGCCACGATTCTGATTGCGTTGGGTGTTGCCGGACTGATTTATGTGCCTGCGTCCTTGGCTGTTCTTTATTTCCAAACATGGAGCGAGATGAGTAGGAGCGGGGGAAAAGAATGGACCATGGAATATTTTTCGGATTATCTGAGCGCCTTTCGTCTCGTACTTATTCCCCTGATTTCCTTGGGCTTCATAGTTGCCGGCATTTTATTGAAGAGATTAAAGACGAAAATGATCGGAATGGGTATCCGGTAAATTTTCAACCAACTCGTTTGTTAAGCGGAAATGATATGGGCGATCTCATCGAAGTTTTAATTCAAATCCTGTGGTGGCCCTATGATGCATGGAAAAGCACCACCGAAAATTCCAGAGTTGGAACTTCTCCGCAGGAAGAAAAAACGATTCGATTTTGGGCCACCTGTGCGATCATCGGGGCCGTAATTTTGAGTATCCTTGGAACTGTTCTTTGGATTTATTAAAAATGCTTTTCTTCGCGTCTTGGCGGCTTCGCGCGAGAAATTCCCCGATCTGCGGCATGCAGCGGATCAAATCAGCGGGGAAAATCAATTCCCGCCGGTGATTCGATTCAGCGCGATCAGGCAGGCGGTGCGCACGTTTCCGTTTTGCTCCTTGTCCACAGACAGGGTTTTCAACATCGGTACGGAGTCTTTATCCTGAAAAATTCCCAAAGCCAGGATGGCCTCGATTCTAACCCGCAGGTCCGGATGGTTTACAGTTCTCCGCAGGCCGGGCAGGGCGGCGGGGTCCTTGCTTTTTTCAAGCGCGCGGATGATATCGCGCAGGTCTTTGTTCTCAGGATTATCCAATTGCGCCAGCAGCACCCGGAGGCCTTCGGTGTGGCCGATGTTGCTCAAGGCGATGGCGGCCATTGTCTGGATTGCGAAATCATTGCTGGATAAGGCATTCAGATACGCCTGCTTGTTTTCCTCGGTTGCCAGTTCCTCAAGCGCGTTCCGCACATTTTTTTGCACGTAACTGTCGGGATCATTCACGATGGGGAAAAGGGAGGCGGCCGCCTGAGCGTCGCCTATTTTGCCCAGGGCAAAAGCGGCTTCGCCGCGGACGGACCAATCCTCGTCCTTGAGGAAATCAACCAGGACCGGGATGGCTTTTTTATTTTTCAAATCGCCCAGGGCCTGGACCACGGCGTGGCGGACGGATTTTTCCGGGTCTTTGGAGGCTTTGATCAGGGGATTCAACGCATTGGGATCTTTCATCGGCCCGAGTGCGCGGGCGGCGGTCACGCGGATGATGGGGTCTTTATTGCCCAGGGCCTTGTACAAGATGGTGTCCTTGGGATTCACATCCTGCAGGGTGCGGTAGGCGGCGATGGCATAGCCGGGTTGTTCGACTTTCAGAAAGAAGAGCACGCGCTGGCGGAGCAGCTTGACGCTTTTGGGATTATCGCGGAGGGCTTTTTCCAGAATGGAGCTGGCTTCCTCGTACTTGCGTTGTTCCATGAGGTTGTTGCAACTGGTGATGATCGCCGACTCCTTGCCGCAACCTGAGAAGAGAACGCAAAGGACGATAAGCTGGAGAAAGGTGAAAATACGCATGCAGCCATGTTATGCGGGAGGGTTTTGAAGGCGCAAGAAGATTTGGGGGAGCCGACTATCGGATTTGAACCGATGACCGGCTGATTACAAATCAGCTGCTCTACCACTGAGCTAAGTCGGCAAGAGGGCCAATCATCATGGCCGAAGCCCTGAAATTGTCGATTTGAATCTGGAGTTTTAACATGAACTGGAGAACGCGTTTTTACAGGAAGATCGCGAAGAACGCTGAAGCTTGCCCGCGAAACACACGAAGGTCACGAAAGGAAGGCCCGCCCGAGGATGGATTTGTCAATGCACCTGCGCCCAGACACAGAGGGCTTGAAACTGAAGACTGAAAATCCGCCGACGGACGGATTCGCCGGGCGCGAACTTAAAACTTGGAAGGGGAATTAGCCGGCGGGTAGGCGAGCGGCTGGAACTGGCCCAGGAGGCGGTATTGCACGGACCAATAGCGTTCGCCGTTGTGGTACTGATCGGTCATGACCACCAGTTTCGCGCCTTTGGGAAGAACCTGCTGTTGCAGGAGAAGGTCTTCGGCCAGGTCGATGTTTTGCAGGGGGCTTGTGGAAAACTTCAGGACGAATGGTTTGACGGCATAATGCATGCAAAGCTGGCGGGCGATTTGAGCGTCGGGCGTGAACGCAAAGATCGGCGTGTGGCGCGGGCGCAGGGCTGCGCAGATGCGGGCGCTATAACCGGTGTTTGTGAAGACAACCAGGGCGTCGGACTTCAACTGGTTGGCCATGTGTACGGCTGAGGAGGCAATCCGGTCGTGTTCATCCCTCAACACCAGGTCGCTGTGGAAGCCAATGCTGCCGCTGCGTTCGATGCGGGCGGCCACTTTGTCCAGGACTTCCACGCATTTCACGGGGTATTTCCCGACGGTGGTTTCGCCGGACAGCATGATGGCGTCGGCCTGCTCAAACACCGCGTTTGCCACATCGGTGATCTCCGCGCGGGTGGGCAGGGGGTTCTGGATCATGCTTTCCAACATGTGGGTGGCGACAATCACGGGTTTGCCGACCGCGAGGCACTTTTTGACGATCTGGCGCTGCACAATGGGAAGCTCCTCGTACGGCCATTCAATGCCCAAATCTCCACGGGCCACCATGATGCAGTCGGCTTCCCGGATGATTTCGCTGACATTATGCACGGCGGACTGGTCTTCGATTTTGGCCACGATCTTGATGGACCCGCCGCCTTGGGCCGCGAGCACCTGGCGGAGCAGGTCCACGTCGTTCCCTTCGCGGACAAACGAAAGCGCGATGATATCGACGCCGGTTTCCACGCCGACCTTGACGTCGGCCAGGTCTTTTTCCGTCAGGGCGGGCAGCTTGACCCGGATGCCGGGCAGGTTGATGTGGCGGCGGCTGCCGAGCGAGCCGGAGGTCATGACTTTGCAGACCAATTCCTGCTGGCGCTTTTCCTGGACCATCATTTGGATGACGCCATTGTCAACCAGCACGACATCCCCGACGTTGATGTCGCTCAGGAGTTCGTCGTAGTTGGTATCCACGGAATGCTCCTCCTCGGAAACATGGCCGCGGACGGTAAAAGTGAACGAGTCGCCCACCTTGAGGTCGAGTTTGTTGGGCAAATCCCCGGTGCGGATGGCGGGCCCTTGGGTGTCCATCAGAATGGCGGTGCTTTTGTCTAGTTCGGCGCTGAGGTTGCGGATCGTGGGGACAATATGCCGCACCCAATTATGAGAGGCATGCGACATATTGAGCCGGAACACATTGACCCCCGCGATGATCAATTTTTTAAGCATCTCGGGCGACTCGGTTGCAGGCCCGAGCGTTACGATGATTTTGGTCTTACGCACAACCCTGTTTAATGGCAGAGTACCGCCGCTTGGCAATGCCGCTTTTCTTGCCACTTTGCGGAAAGTCGCCAAGATGCCGGGATGTTCAAAGCCGAGGATTATCTCGATCTAAGCCAGACGGAGCATGTCACGTTATTTGAGGGGACCGAGCATGTCTGGGAAGCGATCAAGCAGATTGAAGTTTATCTGAAATTCCGCCTCAAGCCGGCAATTCACGCGCAGGCCATCGGGAAACCGTTCATCAGCAACCAGGTTTTTATCGGCGAAGGTTCCGTAGTCGAACCCGGGGCGTACATTGCCGGACCGGCCTGGATCGGAAAGAATACCGTGATCCGGCATGGCGCGTATATTCGCGAGAATGTGATTGTGGGCGACGGGTGTGTGCTCGGCAATAGTTGCGAGTTTAAAAATTGCCTGTTGTTCAACGGCGTGCAGGTCCCGCATTTTTCGTATGTGGGGGACTCCATCCTGGGGTATCAAGCCCATCTCGGAGCCGGAGCCATTCTTTCCAATTTCAGATTGGACAAAAAAGAAATTTCCGTCCGGCATGAGGGCAAAAAAATCTCCACGGGTCTGAGAAAATTCGGCGCGATAATCGGCGACAGGGCCGAGGTCGGTTGCAATGCGGTGATTAATCCCGGGAGTTTGCTGGGACGCGGCTCTGCGGTATATCCCGGAGTGGTTTGGCAGGGGGCACTGGCGGAAGGAGAGGTTGCCAGGAAGAGCAATTGCATGTAGCCTACATGTCCCATGCGCATTCCTCCCTGCCGCGGGTGAGAAAGGGTGCGCGGTGGTTTTTTAAAACTGAGGTGAAGGATGCAGGCTAATATTGCGCGAAGGCGCGCAAGAACGAAGACAGAACGTTCTTTGGGTTAAAACAGAGACTGCTACGTTTCAAACGGACCGTAGTTGCGGTAGCGCTCGTAGCGCTTTTCCATGAGCTGCTTGACCGGTTGTTTTCCCAGTTCCGCCAACGACCTTAGCAAGGCCGCTTTTACATTTGCGGCGCCTGTGTCCCAGTCTCGATGTACGCCGCCCATGGGCTCGGGGATAATCTCATCGACAAATTTCATTTTCAGAAGGTCTGGCGCCGACATCTTCAATGCGGCCGCCGCCTGCGGGGCAAAAGCCCGGTCTTTCCATAGAATGCCTGCGCAACCCTCGGGGGAGATGACAGAATAATAGGAATTTTCGAGGATGAGGATGCGGTCCGCCACGCCGATTCCGAGCGCGCCGCCGCTGCCGCCCTCGCCAATGACCACGGCCAGCACCGGCACGTCGAGATTGAACATTTCGCGGATGTTGACGGCGATGGCCTCCGCAATGTGGCGCTCCTCCGAAGGAACGCCGGGAAATGCGCCGGGTGTGTCGATAAAGCTGATGATGGGCAGTTTGAATTTTGCCGCCATTTTCATCAGGCGCAGGGCTTTGCGGTATCCTTCCGGGTGGGCGCAACCAAAATTGCGCATGAGGTTTTCCTTTGTGTTTCGGCCCTTTTGGTGTCCGACAATCATGACGGGACGTTCGTCAATGATGGCCAAGCCGCCGATGAGGGCTTTGTCGTCGCCGTAGAGCCGGTCGCCATGCAGTTCTGTGAAGTCCGAACAAATCCGGCTGATATAATCGAGGGTGTAGGGGCGGCTCGGATGCCGGACAATCAAGACGCGCTGCCACGGGTTGAGATTTCCATAAATCTGTTTTTGAGCCTGCGCGATTTTTGTTTTGAGCTGGCGAATCTCGTCTTTGAGATCCACATGGTGGGTGCTGGAGTGGGAGAGTAGCTCTTCCATCATCCGTTCCAGCTCAACTAATGGCTTTTCAAATTCCAGTGGTGCGATTGGCTTCATGCGCGGCTGTCGTCAACGAGGGTTTCCGATTTATCATCAAATGGTTACATTTGTTTTTCTAGTTTAACGTCATTAAAAGATTGGAGTTTGAGGGTTGGATTACAAGAATAAATCATGGAGCCTTGACTAAGCGGACTAATGAGCCACTTTGTCATTTTGGCTGTTGAACCCCGGAGTTGATGCATCTTATCGCCTCCATGGATATGCCGAAGAATATGACATCAGAAAATACAATTATCCTCCAGCGCGACATTAATGGAGTGCAGATTCCCAACGGGAATATTGTGACCTTAAAAAAGGGGGAGACTGTCGTACTTACCCAGTCATTGGGCGGCAGTTTTACCATACATGCTGTGGCTCACGGGGGCTTGTTTCGGATTGATGGCAATGACGCCGGTGCTTTGGGACTTGAACTGATGCAGTCCGACGGTGTTGTTTCGGCGAAGCCCATCGAGGAGCAGGTATGGGAAGTTCTGAAAACATGTTATGACCCGGAGATACCGGTCAATATTGTGGACTTGGGCCTTATCTACGGCATGGAAGTTTCCGAAATCTCCAGAGGCAAGCGGGTTGCCGTCAAAATGACATTGACCGCGCCGGGGTGCGGCATGGGGCCGTCGATTGCGGATGACGCGCGGCGAAAGGTGCTGGCCTTGCCCGGGATTGTCGAGGCGTATGTGGAGATTACCTGGGATCCGCCCTGGACTCCCGCGCGGATCACGGGTGAGGGAAGGGCGATGTTAGGGTTGGAAGATTGACGGCACTTTGCCGCCGGAATCAGGCTGCGTGGGCGGTACAGGCGTCTGGCTGTTCACAAATGCCCCGAAATCGGATTTGACTCCATCCGCTCTTGCGCCTGTAATTGCACTTGTGAGTTTACACCACCACCCAGTGCCGGGGCTTAGTATTTTGATTCTGGATGATGACCGCCTTGTTTTGAGTTTCCTTTCCGATTTTCTCAAGCACAAGGGGCATGCCGTCACGCCCATTCTGGATGCCAGGGATTTGGAAAGGGCGGTTCGTGAAAACAAGTGCAATGCCGCGGTTGTGGATATTCGTTTGAAAGGTGAGGAAGGGCTCCAGTTCATACCCAAAATCAAGGAGCTGATTTCCAACGGTCCCGTGATCGTTTTTACCGCTCTTGGGTACAAGGAGGAGCAGATGCAGCGGGCGCTCAAGCTGGGCGCCACGGGATATGTCAGCAAGCTGCTTCCTCCGGAGGAGTTGTACGCCGCCCTGATGCGCGCGTTTGAATCCCATGCCGCGGCGAAGGCTCCGTAGGAAGTTTTCCCTCATCGCCAGGTTTACCGTGCTGGCGCGAGGCCTGTTTTATATCATTCCAGTATAACTAATTCATTCTGCAAAATATTTGGAGCTTGCGCAGGCGCCCCGGGCGGGCAAATTGGGGCGTATGCTGGCTTATTTCACCCATCACTTCAGCCCCTTTCTTTGGCAATGGTCGGGCAACTGGGGAATCCGGTATTACAGCCTCGCGTATGTCATGGGCTTCGCCGCGTTTTATTTCGGCCATCTTTATTTTTACCGGAAGGGATACTCCGCCTTAAAGCCCGAGGATGTCCTGGATCTTTTGAGCTGGATGGTGGTGGGCACCCTGGTGGGCGGAAGGCTGGGCTACTGCCTCTTGTATGACTTCCAAAATACGATCGAAGACCCGCTCTCGATCATTGCATTTTGGAGGGAAGGCGGGCTTCGAGGCATGGCCAGTCATGGCGGTTTTATCGGCATCATCATCGCCGCGTGGTGGTATGCGAAGCGGCATGGATTTGAATTTTGGCGCCTTGCGGACAATGTGGCAGCCGTGGCGCCGATTGGGATTTTTTTGGGAAGAATCGCAAATTTTATCAATGGCGAGTTGTGGGGCAGGCCGTCAAATGTGCCGTGGGCTGTTATTTTCCCCGATGCGCCGTCCGTGAATGGCGTACCGGTCCCGCGCCACCCTTCACAACTTTATGAGGCTGTCCTGGAAGGGCTCCTCCTTTTCGCGCTGGTGTGGTTTGTCCGGCAACGCAGGACGGCAGCGGGGATTCCGGCGCTGGTTTTTTTGGGCGGCTATTCGCTTGCCCGGATTATTTCGGAATGTTTCAGGGAACCTGATGTGCAGATCGGCTATTACTGGGGATGTGTGACACAGGGCCAATTATTGTCGGCCGGGTTGCTGATTTTAACGGCAATCCTTGCATGGTGGAGATGCAGGATGGGAAAAGTCGAATAGGCTAACCTGCATATTTCATACTCATTTTGATGATCGACCTGTTGGTGCTATTACCCAACAGTGGAAAGACTTTAGTAGCGGGTGAGGCATCCGGGCTACGTGGCTTCTTTTTTCGCTGTGGCCAGGGCGGGGGTTTGTTCCATCTTGCTGATGGCTACCTTGAGTGTGACTTCCCCGATGTGAAGAATCTGTCCGTTGCGCACTAGCCCCTGTATGACCGGCTGGCCGTCCACCCGGATGCCGTTCATGGAACCAAGGTCCCGCACCAGCAGGGCATCCTGATTCTGGATCAGAATGGCATGTTTCCGGGAGACTGAACTGTCGGACAACATGATGTCATTTTCGGCATGGCGGCCGACCCGGACCTGCTTGCTTTGAATGACGAAACTAAACGGACGGATTTCGCGGCTGGCGATTTCAAGGGAAATGAGATAGATGGCGTCCGAATCCTGAATGCTGCGGGTGCGGGTCATCTGGGCTGCTTCAGCCCGAAGCTTTTCCAGCTCGCCGGAATTTTGAGCCTGGATGGATCTAAGCAGCACGTCCTGAACAAGGCCGCTCATGGTCATTTGTTTGGGCGTTTCGGACTCGACCCATTCATAGGTGACATTGGTGTGTGAAAGCATCTCCCACACGGCGGGTTCGCCGCTGAGTGTATTGGTTTCCGCATGCGCCACAATGCCGGTCATGAGGTAAATCGAGCCCTGCTGATTGTCAAAATTGACAATGAACATTCCGGTGCGGCCGGTATGGCCATAGTGCTGCACCATTTCTCCAAATGGAAAAAGTGCGCCGCCTGAAGAATTTGTGATGCGCTTGGTCTCCATCACCACACCCGAAGTTGAAGCAACCCCGCCACTTTGCTTAATGCCATTAGATTATCCATAGATTGCGTAAATGACAATCATTATTATTGCCAATTGAGAGTGTAAATTGCTGGTAACACAGCAGCTTGAAATACAAGTACTTCATTTTTCCTTTCCGTTGACGGTGCTTTCTTCCCGCCGCGCGAGCAGCCATAAAAAATCCGACAGGCGATTGAGGTATTTCAGAATCAGAGGATTGACATTCCCAGCCTCACAACTGAGGGTGAACACCCGGCGTTCCGCCCGGCGGCAGACACTCCGGGCGCAGTCCAGGGCCGCGGCATGAAGCGTCTCGCCCGGCGTGGCCCAGCCCTCAAAGCGCACATTTTCCGCTTCAATACGGGCGACTCCCAGATCGAGGCGCTCCAGCATGGGCGCGGTGATTTTCGGATGGTCCGAGGCTTGGTATTTTTCGTGGTCGATTTCCGCCACTGCAAGCTCGCCCATGAGCGCCACAAGATCCTTTTGTGTGCTCATGATTTCCTTGGAGAGCCAGGGATCGGAGCCAGTGGCCCTGACCAAGCCCAGGGCCGAGTTGAGTTCGTCGATGGTGCCGTAGGCTTCCACTCGCGGATCATCTTTCGGGACCCGTTTTCCATACATGAGCCCTGTCTGGCCTTCATCACCCGTACGTGTGGCAATTGACATAACGCCAGCATAGCTGGAATATCGCCACTTGAAAGATTTATGAGAAAAAAATGCGCCCGCCTGATTATTGGTGCCAGTGAGAGCTGCGCCGATATGCTTTACGCCACCCGCTTTTTTGTTCCGGATCCCATTGCGTGGCTGGAGCAGGACGGGAAAACGACGGCGATTCTCAGCCCGCTGGAAATCGACCGCGTGCGGCGCGTGGCGTCAATCGACGAGCTCCTGGATTCCAGCCTTCTTGAAAAAAAGCCGGCTGTCAAACTGCGGCGCAAGCCGGCTTTGATCGACCTGGTGGCGGACTTGTTGGCGCGCAGGAGGATACGCTCGGTTTCTGTGCCCGGCTCATTTTCGCATGCCGATGCCGTGGCATTGCGCAAAAAGCGTATTGGCGTCTCTGTGGAGCAACCTTTTTTCCCGGGACGCGAGTTGAAGTCGGACTGGGAGGTGCAACAAATCATCCGGGCGCAACGCCAGGCTGAATCGGGCTTGGCGCGCGGGTTGGAGGTTTTGCGGGCATCGAAGCCGGGCCGGGGAAGCGTCCTTGTTTGGGCGCGCAAAAAGCTGACTTCTGAAATTTTGCGCGGGGAGATCGACGCGGCTGTGATACGGGCGGGGGGATTGCCGGCCAATACGATTGTCGCGGGTGGCAACCAGGCCTGCGATCCGCATGAGCGCGGCAGCGGGCCTTTGAAAGCCGGCAGCGCCATCATTTTGGATATTTTTCCGAGGGACCAAAAAAGCGGTTATTTCGGGGATTTGACCCGCACCGTGGTGAGGGGGCACGCGAGCGACGCGCTCAGAAATTTGCATCAAACCGTTTTGGACGGCCAACAGCAGGTTTTGCGGTCGATCCGGCCCGGAGCGGATGGCGGGAAGCTTCAGCGCGGGGTGCAGGATTTTTTCGTGTCAAAGGGGTATGCCACCCGGCAAGACAAGGGGCGCTGGGTTGGATTTTTCCATGGCACCGGACACAGTCTTGGGCTGGAAATCCATGAAGCGCCCCGTTTTGCCGCCACGATTTTCAAGGCGGGCCAGATCATGACAGTGGAGCCGGGCTTGTACTATCCCGGAATCGGCGGAGTGCGAATCGAGGATCTGGTTTTGGTTACGGATCGCGGAATCCGAAATCTGACGAAGGTGGAAAAGTTTCTGGAGGTTACATGAATGATGCGGAGCGACTTGCTGACATAGTCAAAAAAATCGGAATTCCATCCGCGCAGCGGCATCTTTTTCTTTGTCCGGGACCGGATTGTTGTTCCCCGGAGTTGGGTCAGGAGGCCTGGGAGCATCTCAAAAAGAGGCTTGCGGAAATGAATCTGCCATTCCTGCGCACAAAGGCCGGATGCTTCAAAATTTGCATGCAAGGGCCCATCCTGCTCGTGTACCCCGACGGCATTTGGTACAGCCGGGTAACGCCGGAAAAAATCGACCGCATCATTGAGGAGCATTTGATCGGCGGAAAGCCCGTCGTTGAATGGATTTTTGCGGAACATCCGTTTTGAGCTGAATATTGTTGCATGGGTTGTGAACTCCGATAAATCGTGAGCGGGCCATGCACCTCCACTACATCCGCAAAAAACCAGACTTCCGTACGGTGAGCAAAATAGGGCAGGAGTCATTTCCTGACAGAATGACAGTGCCCCACAGCAAAGGCTCGACCAATCTGCTGCAACATGCCTAAATCCCATATTGCGAATGAAACGATTGCCCCTCCTTTTTTTGTTTTTTTGCCCGCTCGCACACGCGGAAGATACGTCGTCTGCATTTGAACAATTCCGGCAGGTGGCGCAACCGGCCGCTGAAAAGTTGGGCGAAAAGATCGTGTTTCAATACGACCCGGGAAAACACATTCTGAAAATCGGGCGGGAATTGAAAATCAACGAGCTTCGCAAGATGACCCAAATCCAAACTGTAAAAATCGATTATCTCGAGGATGCGGGCGCGTTGGACGGAGTTCCTTCCATGCCGGAGCCGTGGATTAAAATCCGCTGCCTCAACAATGAAAAACATGTCCAGGTGGACAGCTCGCAGACGGTGGATGGCGCTGAAATTGAGGACCTGGCCAAGAGCGAGACTCTCCGTTTTCTCATCATTCCCTGCCGCCAAAAGGATTTGAAAGCGGTACTTGAAGCGTACGCGACGTTCAGGGAATCGTTCAAAAATAAAGGCACTTGATGCGCCTCCTATTCGTGGCATGATTCAAGCATGGGATTAATACGCACCAAGATTCTTCTGAGTAATCCGCGCTATCCAGAGATGTCCCCCGTAGAGACGAACGCACTTGTCGATACCGGGGCAATTACGATGTGCGTTCCGCAACATGTTGCAGTTCAACTGCAGATAAAGGAAACTGAGAAGCGCGAGGTGACTGTAGCGGACGGACGCCGCCAGCTCGTTGCCTACGCAGGCCCGTTGCAGGTGACTTTCCAGAACAGAAACAGCTTTGGCGGCGCATTGATCATGGGTGACGAAGTCATCTTGGGAGCTATCGCAATGGAAGACATGGATTTGATTGTCAATCCCGCCCGATTGCTCGTTACTGTGAATCCCGACAGCCCCAATTTCCCGATGGCTATTGTGAAGTGATGACGAAAGCCGAACAAGTCGCCGCATTTTTCTTTTTCTAATAGGTGCCACATGAATTCCCTGGAATCCCAAGTCTTGGATGCGGTCACGGCCGGCCACCTGTTAAAATCCAGCGCCGATAATATTTTCTTTTTTTTAAAGGAAGCGGGCGCGGAGGAATGGGAGAAGCGGAGCCTCGAAGAATTGGTGGAGGGCGGGCAGTGGACCGAACTGAATGACCGTTTTTATAAAACATTGAGCTTTGGCACCGGCGGCCTGCGCGGACGCAGCATCGGCAAGGTGGCCACGAAAGCCGAATGGGGAAACAAAACAGGCGGGCCGCAACCGCAATACCCGGCCGTAGGCACCAACTCGATGAATTTTTTCAATGTGAGCCGGGCCACGCAGGGGCTGCTGCGCTACATGCTCGAATATTTTACGGGCGAAGTTCCCCGGCTCGTTGTCTCGCACGACACCCGTTATTTCTCGCGGCAGTTTGCGGAATTGATTGCGAGCGTGGCCTCGCAAATGGGCGTGGACGCCTTTCTGTTTCCCGAGGATCGTTCGACTCCGGAATTATCGTTTGCCGTGCGTTATTTGAAAGCCCATGCGGGTGTGATGGTGACGGCCAGCCACAACCCGCCGCATGACAACGGATACAAGGTTTATTTTCAGGATGGCGGCCAGATTGTGGAGCCGCATGCGTCTAAAATCATTTCCCGGGTATTGGAAGTAAAGACAGGCAAGATCCAAACACCCGCCGCCCGGCCCGGCAAAGTGGCGCTCCTCGACCATTCGGTGGATGACGCCTACATCGAAGCTGTCAGCACGCTGGCGCTGGAACCGGGGATCATCCGTGAGCAAAAATCGAAACTGAAGCTGGTTTACACCCCGATACATGGTACAGGCATCCGCATCACCCCGCGTGTACTGGAAAAATTCGGGTTCAATGTTTCAATCGTGCCGGAACAAGCGAAGGGCGATGGAGGATTCCCGACGGTCAAGTCGCCCAACCCGGAAAATGCCGAGGCGCTTTCGCTCGGGCTGGAACAGGCGAAGAGGGAAGGGGCTGATTTGGTGCTGGGTACGGATCCGGACGCGGACCGCATGGGCGTCGTCATCCGGGACCGGAATGGGGAGTATCAAATCATTACAGGCAATATGATAGGCTCCATTATGGCCGCCTACCGCCTGGAACGTTTTTTTGCCAGGGGCATTCTGACCCAGGCGAACGCCTCCCATGCCGTGGTGATTAAAACCTTTGTCACGACCGATTTGCAGAGGGACATAGCCGCGCAGCATGGCGTACGATGCGTTGATACCCTGACGGGATTCAAGTACATCGGCGAAAAGCTGAAGATTTACGAAGAGCAGGCGGGCGGGCGCGGAAGCCTCAATGCCGATTCCTGGCGGGATATCCTCCTGAAGAAGAGTTCATTTTATGTTTTTGGCGGGGAGGAAAGTTACGGCTACTCCGGCGGCGACTATGTCCGGGACAAGGATGCCAATGCGGCCGTTCTGATGTTTGCCGAAGCCGCGGCGTATGCGGCCTCGAAAGGCATGAATCTCCTTGAATACCTTGATGCACTCTATCTGCAGCATGGTTATTACTCGGAAAAGCTGGGCACCCTGACGTTCGAGGGTGCTGAAGGCGCGGCCAAGATCCGGAAATTGCTCGAGAGTTACAAGCAAAGTCCGCCTGAAAATTTTGCGGGCAAACGGGTGGAACGCATCCAGAATTTTGCCGAGGAGGACATCAAGGACATTGATGGCAAAGCCATTCCGAAGGAACTCATGCTCATGTTTTATCTCGAGGGCGGATTCCGCATTGCCGTGCGAGGATCGGGGACCGAGCCTAAAATCAAATATTACTTTTTCGGCAAGACGAAAGTCCAGGCGCCCGGGGATTTGCCCCCTGCCAAAGAGGAGCTAAAAAAGGTGCTCGACGGCCTTTGGGAGTACACGCAGGAGAATATAAAAGTCCGGGTGGGTTGACCCCCTGTGAGGTTTGGGATAGTGTAAGCGCAGCAGGCATCAAGTTTATATTGAAAACTCAGGAATGAACAACAGCGAGATATGGCTTTCAGCTTTAGTGGCGGTTTCAGTGGCCGCCGGGTTGTTGATCCTTTGGATTGCAGCCAAAGCCGCATCCTGGGTGCACGAACGCTTCTTTTTGGATCCCGAGGAACGCTGGCGCCGCCGTTACGACCGCAACCTGAAGAAATACTTCAAGGAATTCTAAATATAATACCGCCAATTGACGTTGGGGAATATGTTGTCCCGCCATTCGCAATTCCCGAGGAAACGTTCGTCGATCTGGTTTGACTTGATCTGCTCGTAGAGGCGGTTGAAGCGCAGGATGTGGTCCTTGGTGCGTTTGACCGCGTACGGCACCATGGTCCCGGTTTTCATGATGAACGCCCAGTCGCTCGACTGCGCCAACAGCAACTCCCGCGCGGCCTGCTTCATGGCGCGGTCGGTCAGTCCGTAACAATCCTTAAACTGGCGGGCCAGCTCGGTCATGCGTTGCGCGGCCACATGCAGATGCTGGTAAATCCAGGCATTTGAACCCTCCAGCCAGACTTCCCAGTATCCCTTGTTGCCCCAGGACGAGGCGGAGGGAGTCGCCAGTTGCTGGGTGGGATATTTTTCCAGGTACTCCGCCGGAGTGATGGTTTTGAAAACATCCTGGTCATACGCCGCCTTGCGCAGGAAATAATTGATGAAGTCGGGGCCTTCAAACCACCAATGCCCGTAAAGTTCGGCGTCATACGGGGCCAGGATGATTGGCGGAATGCCGAGGGCGCCCGCCAGGTGCTCGACCTGTTTTTCGCGGTTGAACATGAAGTTGCCGGCATGTTCCGCAGTCTTTTCCTTGGCGATTGCCGGGCGATAGGGTTCCTTGTGCGAGCTCCGGCCCGTGATTTTGTAATATTTCAACCCCGTGAATTTGCGCAGGCCGTTGGGCTGGATGTAGGGGCGGATGTAATCGAAATCCAGGTCGAATCCCACATCCCGGTAAAAGTCGCGGTAGTTTGGATCTCCGGGGTAGCCTTCCTCGGCGCTCCAGACTTGTTTGCTGGATTCCATGTCCCGCCCGAATGCCGCCGGTCCGCTGCGGGTATAAATGGGGGCGTAAACGCCCAGACGCGGGCGCGGTTCCGCGTGCATGATCCCGTGCGTATCGACGATAAACCAGCGGATCTCGGCCTCCTGCAAAAATTTCTCCACACCGGGGTAATAGGCGCATTCGGGAAGCCAGATGCCCCGGGGATCGCGTCCGAAACATTCGCGGTAGTGGTCGCGGGCAATGAGGATCTGCGCGCGGACGGCCTCGGGGTACTCGGCCATGAGGGGCAAAAAGCCGTGGGTGGCGCCGCAGGTGATGATCTCCAGCTTGCCGGCGTCCTGGAATTTGCGGAAGGCGCCGACGAGGTCGCGGTGGTATTTGTCGCAAAACACATGATGGCAGTCCTTCAAACGGTTGTGGTAGAACCAGGCCAATTCGTGAAAAGCGGGGTCATGGCGTGTGCGTTCGATTTCCCTGATAGAAAGCTCCAGTGATTTGTCAATACTCCGGATATAACGCTCCTGCAGAAGGGGGTCGCGCAGCATCGAGCAGAGCGGCGGGGTCATCGACATCGTGAGCCGGAAATCAACCCCGTCATTCAGCAGGCCGTCCATCATGTTGATGAGCGGGATGTAGGTCTCGGTGATGGCTTCATAAAGCCAGTCTTCCTCCAGGAATTCGTCATGCTCGGGATGGCGGACGAAGGGAAGGTGGGCGTGCAGTACGAGGGCGAAGTAACCTTGCGGCATAAATGAATTCAGTTGGATCCCGGTTGTGTCAAGCTATTGGCAAGGGAGCCGGCATGGCAAGGGTTTTTACCCGGGTTTTGGGTTTTTCTGTTGTCAGGCATTGGGCGTTGTCGGCTGGCGCAAGTCGTTTTCAATCCACCTTGCCCAACGGTTCAGGACGGGGAGTCTGGGTCGAGGCTTCGACATCCCCCTGAAATTCCGAAAGCCGGAGGAAGGAGAGCAACGCCGAGCGTTTCTCCGAGCCGTCCGGTGATGTGGCTTCAATCGGGATGTGGTATTTACCGTCGTTGAAATTGAAATGGTAGGAAAAGGCGCCGTCCGGCCCCAGGGCAATTTCCTTGCCGTCGATCCGCAGTTTGGCCTTCGGATCGGTTCCACCGTAGAGGATCAGCTCGGCATTGACGTGCATGAAGAATTCCCTCGGGCGGGCGCCAAAGGACGCTCCGAAAGACGCGCCAAAGGGGCTGCTGCGCCACTGCCCGCTGCTGAGTTCCGATTGAATGCGACGGCGGAAAATTTCCACGATTTCCCCCGAGCCGGCCTGGATGCGGCGCACGAAGTCGCCCCCCATGTATTCGAGCAGGGAACGTTGGGCTTCTTCGTTGAGCTCCGGCGGAAAGCCGATTTCGAAGGGAAACTTGAAACCGCTGCGTTGCAGGCGGGCCAGTGCTTCCGCCAGATCCTCATCAGGCAGCAGATGTCCCTCAATCATGCTGAAGAGATCCTTGTAGGAAAAACGCATCGGGATGGTGACAAACTGGGCGTCCGTCCGCCATGAGAGTGTATCGCGCGGGGTCGCGGTGATGCCGGAGCGGCTGATGATTTCGAAGCCGCCATCCTGCCGGTAATAGCCGATTTCCGCATGAAAGCGGGCGTCGGCTTGATTGACATGGAGGTACCATTCACGGCTCCAGGGGGAGATTTGGATTTGTTGAGTGCGCTGGCCGTCGTTTGCGTAGAGTTGCAAAAAGACCTTGCCGTCATGCGCAGATTCCTGGGCATGGGCAATCTGCTCAAAGGTCAGGTCCCAGCACGCATAAAGCCAGTATGGATCGCGGGCCACAAGGTGCAATTTTTTAGTGCCATAGGCTTGAGGCAATTCACCGAGATATTCATATTCGGGAACCTGCGGCTCCGGTATGCTCACTGAAGGAGTGGGTTCCAGTTCAAATTTTCGGGCGCTGTTGTCGAAATCCGACTGGGGAACGCGAATGCGCGGATCCTGGGGAGTGCGGTTGCTTAAAGCCGGGGTTGCTTTTTGTTCTACGCTGGAAGTCTGGCCGCCGTTTTTACCGGCAGTTCCAGCTTTGGGTTCGGGCCTTGTCTTTTCAACCACATCCGTATTTTCGAGTTTGGCCATAAAGGTGTTCTCACTTTAAAGTTGCGCAGACATTTGGAGCAGATTACAAGCCAACTTTGCGGCTGCCACTCTAATTGCAGGCATTAAAGTTGACATCCAAATCTTATGGCATTGCGGCGGGTTGGCCAGACGTAATTCGCTCGGCCCGGTGGATTTTAAGATGGATTCCACCGCTTGCCACGCCATACTGGAGTTTTTTACAACAATGCTTGCGAAACGTGTCATACCTTGTCTCGATGTGGACGGCGGGCGGGTTGTCAAGGGGGTCCGCTTTGTGGAAATCCGTGATGCCGGCGATCCTGTCGAGGCTGCCAGGGCTTATGACCGGCAGGGAGCCGATGAGCTCGTTTTTCTGGATATCACAGCTTCCAGCGAAGGCCGGGCCACAATGCTGGATGTCGTGCGTCGCACGGCGGAAAATGTGTTCATGCCAGTGACGGTGGGCGGGGGGATCCGGACTGTTGCCGACATCCGTAACATGTTGCAGGCGGGCGCGGACAAAATCAGCGTCAATACCAGCGCCGTGAACCGCCCGGAATTGATCAGCGAGGGTGCC
The DNA here is from genome assembly GCA_028713655.1 of Candidatus Methylacidiphilales bacterium. Lineage (NCBI taxonomy): Bacteria > Pseudomonadati > Verrucomicrobiota > Methylacidiphilae > Methylacidiphilales > Methylacidiphilales bacterium. Next base: position 33,214 of record JAQTNW010000018.1, read on the forward strand.
GGGGCTTTTGGCAGCCAGTGCATGGTACTGGCGATTGATGCGAAGCGGAAAGCCGGCGGAGGCTGGGAGGTTTACACCCACGGCGGGCGTACCCCAACCGGGAAGGATGTGCTGGAATGGGTCCGGGAAGGCGAAAAACGCGGTGCGGGGGAAATTTTATTGACCAGCATGGATGCCGATGGGACGCAGGCCGGTTATGACATCGATTTGACCCGTGCGGTCTCGGAGGCGACTTGTCTTCCGGTGATTGCCAGCGGAGGAGCGGGAAAACTGGAGCATTTTGCCGAGGTTCTCGAACAGGGGAAGGCCCAGGCGGTGCTGGCCGCCAGCCTGTTTCATTTTGGACAGTTGACGATCCCGCAGGTGAAGGAATATCTTCACGAGAGAGGCATTCCGGTGCGGTGTTAAATAATAAGAGCAATTCAAGAAAACCATGATTTTTCCAACCAAAGACATTTTCCTGGAACTGGCCAAACAGGGGAACTTGATACCGGTTTACCGCGAGATCATCGCGGACCTGGAAACACCCATGTCGGCCTTCATCAAGCTCGACACGGGCGACGACACCTTTTTGCTCGAATCCGCGGAGGGTGGGGAACGATTCGGGCGTTATTCCTTTGTCGGTTCTGATCCGAGCCTGATCTTTTCCGTCCATGGGAGCAAGGCGCGCATCCAGGAAGGTGAAGCGGTCCGGGAATATGAAATCGACGGAGACCCGCTGGTTGAATTACAGAAACTGATGGCGCATTACCGCCCCATCACGTATGGGGAACTCCCTGTCTTTTACGGCGGAGCCGTGGGGTATTTGAGCTATGAGGCGGTCCGGTTTTTTGAGCCGACGGTGCCGCAGGCAAAGTTGAACGATCTGAAAATTCCGGACGCTTATTTTATCGTCAGCGATTCCCTCCTGATCTTCGACCATCTGGCGCGCCGTATCAAGGTGCTGGTGAACGCCCATGTGCGCGGGGACGCCGGGGAGGCTTATGACCGGGCCGTCTTGAAAATCAGGGAGCTTGAAAAAAAGCTGCAACGTAATGTCAGTCACAATGTCCTGGGGGTCCGGCGCGATCTGGCGACTCCCAAGTACACCACCAACATGACCAAGGATGAATACATCCGGATGACTTCGCGCATGCAGGAATACATCGGGGCCGGCGATATCTTCCAGGTGGTGCCTTCCCAGCGTTTTTCGGCGCCGTTTGAGCGCGATCCCATCGAGCTCTACCGCGCCCTGCGCTTCATCAACCCGTCCCCGTATATGTTTTGCCTGAAATTCGGCGGCCGCGCCCTGGTCGGCTCCTCTCCCGAAACGCATGTGCGTTGCGTGGATGGGAAGGTGGAGATCCACCCGATTGCCGGCACCCGGCCGCGCAAATCCACGCCCGCGGATGACGAGGCCATGTCGAAGGAACTGCTGGCCGACCCGAAAGAGCGGGCCGAGCATGTCATGCTGGTGGACCTGGCCCGCAACGATGTCGGGCGCGTCTGCCGTTATAACACCGTTCAGGTGACCGATTTCATGACCATAGAGCGCTATTCGCATGTGATGCACATCGTCTCGCATGTCGTGGGCGACCTGAATCCGGAATATTCCGCCTACGACGTCATGCGCGCGACGTTCCCGGCCGGTACCGTTTCGGGCTCGCCCAAGGTTCGAGCCATGCAAATCATTGCGGAACTCGAGCCCACCTGCCGCGGCATTTATTCCGGAGCGGTCTGTTATTTCGGATTTTCCGGCAACCTGGATTCCTGCATCGCCATCCGCACGGCCCTGGTTCAGGACAAGACCGCCTATATCCAGGCGGGCGGCGGGTTGGTGGCCGACTCGACGCCGGAAGGCGAATATCTGGAGAGTGTGAACAAGGCAAAAGCCGCCATGAAAGCCCTGGCGTTGGCCAATACATTTACCGATGCCTGAAAACAAAGCCTATGCTGCTGGTCATTGATAACTACGATTCGTTCACCTACAACCTGGTCCAGTACTTCGGGGAACTGGGCGCGGAACCTGTGGTCAAACGCAATGATCAGATCACGGTGGAGGAAATCCGAAAACTCGCCCCGACACAGATTGTGATTTCGCCGGGGCCTGGCACGCCGCTGGATGCCGGAATTTCCAATGATGTCATCCGGGAATTCGGGAAAAAGATTCCGCTTTTCGGGGTCTGCCTGGGGCATCAATGCATCGGGCATGTTTTCGGCGGGGAAGTGGTGCGGGCGCCGCGCCTGATGCACGGCAAGACTTCGCCGATCCACCACGACGGCAAGGGCGTCTTTGCGGGCCTTCCGGACCCTTTTGACGCGACGCGTTATCATTCCCTGATTGTGCGTGAGGAAAGCCTGCCCGCCTGTCTTGAGATCACCGCCCGCACGGCTGAAAAGGAAATCATGGGCCTGCGCCACAGGGAATATCCGATTCACGGCGTGCAGTTCCATCCCGAATCCATCCTGACGCGGGAAGGCATGCGCTTGTTGAAAAACTTCCTAAAACTTTAAATTATCGCCACTATTATGCTAATCACGAGATCAATCGGATATCTTGCCGCAGCGCTTGTTTTGGCTGCGGACTGTACGCTGCATGCCCAGGAGAACCCGCCGGCCCAGCCCCAATTCAAGGGGGAGCTCATTTACCTGCGGGATTATGGCACGGACGATATTGCGTATCTTGTCGTACCGGAGCAGCCGCCCGCGTGCGGCATCGTGATCGTGCCGGATGGTTACGGCATTGATGCGGAAATTAAAAAGCAGGCCGACGCCCTTTCCCGGAAGGGATACCTTGTCTTGGTGGCCGACCTTTACAATGGCGCGGTAACACCCAATCCGCAGCAGGCCGACCGGATGATCGCCGACCTGATGGAAAAGTCCGTGCTGGCATCCTTGAAAACGTCGGTGAACTTTTTTCAAACCAGCCCGCGTTTCAAGGTGGATAAGGTTGCCATGGTGGCGGTGGGGGGAACGGCTTCCCATGTGGCCAAATTCGTCTTGAAAAAGGATTCGGGCCTGACATCCGTGGTTTTTTTGGAACCGCCCGCCCTGCCGGCGCAGGAGTTGTTGGATGGAATCCGCTGCCCGGCGCAGTTCCTGGCCGGTCCGGATTGCCGGATCGAGAGCACGGTGCGCGCGGCTCTGGTGCAGAATAAATCGGCATCCATTGAAATTCGCGATGTGCCTGCCGGCCCCAACGGCAGAAAAGGCATGGGCTCGAAGGAATGGACTGCGGCCGAGGAATTTATCCGCCGGGGCCTGACGCAGGAAAAGAAGGAAAACATCCTGCAGAAGTTGTTTGATTAAAACCGGCAAAAGATTGGCCGCGAAAAAGCGCGAAAGACGCAAAAGGTGAAGTACAAAATCAAATGGAGGGACGACCGCTGTGTCGCCCCATATGTTTCAGCCTGCTATCCATTGCATGTCAGGGGGATGAATGCTGCATGGATCGCCACATGACGAATTTGGTGTGGTGGCAAGTCCGGCAGCCGACGGACGCGACGCCGCTTTGTGTTACCGTAAACGGCAACCCCCGATGGGCGCCGCGGGCGGGACTATTTGGGTCAGTGGACAGGGGGGGGTTATAACGTCCGACAAACAAGACATTCCATGACTGAATGTCAGTCATATTGGACGCTGGCTCTTGATACCTGTTAGTCAACGGATTCATTGACAGCATCAATAATCTCCTGCCTTGTGAAGCTCTGTGTCTTTACAAGCTGAGATAACAAATTTAGAAATCTGGCCTTGGCGAGAACGGGCGGCCCACCAGGGCCACAACCGAGCTTCAAGCGGCCACCGGAACTGCGTAAATCTTTGTAGTAAGAAAACCAGATGTCGGTAGGCTGGCTGGTCGGCTCGTAGCTGATGAGAAAGACGAATGGCTGGTAAGTATCGTCAGCATCGCCGAGAGGAATAATGCCACGCAAGTAAGGCTCCCAAACCTCGCCAAACTCTTGCTTGTCGAATCTCTTCTCAATATAGCCATGCTTCCCACACGGGCAAAGAAACCAACCTTTGCTGTCCCTGTGATTTGCGATAAGGTCAACGATGTTGCTCACCCATGACTGCTGAGCGCATCCTGAATCTGTGCATTTGATGTTCCAACTCATAAGATGTGGCTCCGTGGCCTAACATGGTTTTAGTCGAACAAATCCAGTATCGATTAATAGCTCTATAGCCGGCAGTTTTGTCGGATAATCATTAAATTGGGGGTGGTCCCTTGTCGGTTTTTCGTAAAATTCACGGGATACACGACATTTTTGTCACATAACTTATGGAATATCAGGGTTATCTGACATGTAAATATGTAATCCAAGAACGCAGACCCCGAAGCGAATGCTGAAAAACATCCGCCGCGCAACTCCGATATGCATCGCAAGTGTTCCAGATGCGCAGCAGTGCGGGCAAGATGTCCGCACCCCTGAAGATAGAGGGGATTTGAGGGGATTTTTGTTCATTGCAGCGCCGGATTCTTCCTGCTATCCATTCCGGCCCCATGATTGAATTTCTAAAAAACCTCTACAGCACCGAAGGCATCACCCAGATCATCTCTTCCGGCGGCCTTTTGGTTCTGGTTGCCATCGTGTTTTCTGAAACAGGCCTGTTGTTGGGATTTTTTCTGCCGGGCGATGCCCTGTTGGTGACCGCAGGGGTGGTGTCGGCAAAGATCGGCGTTGACGGGGCTCCGGTACTGAATGTCTGGATGGTGCTGATCGGCCTGACTTTTGCCGCCATTCTGGGCGTCCAGACCGGCTACTGGCTGGGACGGAGGACCGGACGCGCGATTTTCAACCGCCCCGACGGGCGCATTTTCAAGAAGCGTTATGTCAACGAGGCCCATGAGTTTTACATCAAGCATGGCGGCAAGGCGGTTGTGATCGCCCAGTTTCTGCCCATGTTCCGCACTTTTGTGCCGTTCATGGCGGGCGTCGCCGAAATGCCCTACCGCCGTTTTGTATTTTTTAATATCTTCGGCGGCTTTATTTGGATCTGGAGCCTGGTCGGCCTGGGCTATTTCCTCGGCCTGACGCCTTTGACGAAGAGGCTGGATCTCATCATTTTGACGGTCATTGCGGTTTCGTTTATTCCAATCGTCGTCGGAGCCATCAACCGGTATTTGAAATCCAGACGGACGCTAAGCTCGGAGAGCTGAGAAAATGCAGAATTCAGATTTTGGCCGCAAAAGAACGCAGAGAACACAGGTCTTAAACGCAACCTCCGACGTCAGATGCAATGCGCTTGCAGCGCACAGCGGTCTAAGCTTAAAACTTAAAACTTAAGACTTAATTCTTTAAACTGACATCCACAAAACCGTCTTGCCATGCAGGCGCTGCGCGCTATGTTAGACGGCATGTCAACACTGGCCGATCTGATTGCTTCCTTTTTCCGCCGTTTCTCCATACTCCTTAAACTTTGTGTCATTGGATTTCTCATCCTGCTGCTGCTCATCCCGCTCAGCATGGTGGAATCGGTTTTAAACGAACGCATACAACGGCGCAACGAAGCCATTGGCGACATCACGTCCACCTGGGGCAAAGACCAGTCGATTACCGGCCCGGTACTGGTGGTGCCCTATCAATACACTTGGAAAGAGTATAACGGCAAGAAAGAGGAAATCATCCGCACGGACACGGCGCGCGCCTGTTTTCTGCCCGCCGAGCTGTCGATTGAAGGCAAGGCCGATTCCATCCGCCGTGCCCGGGGGATTTACGAGGCCATTGTTTACAGCACGAGCCTTACGTTGAAAGGCCGCTTCGCCGTACCGGACTGGGATGCGCTGAAAATCGACCGCAAAGATGTGCAGTGGAACGATGCCTATCTTGCCCTTGCCATCAATGACCTGCGCGGCGCGAAGGGTCAGATCCAGGCTTCCTGGGGCGGCACAACGATTCCATTCAAGCCCGGTTCCGGGCTGCCGGGTTTTTCCTCCGGAATTTATGCGCCATTGAAGGGAACTCCTTTGCCCGGGGCTCCCATTGTGTTTTCTGTGGATTTGGACCTTAACGGCAGCTCGTCGCTGAACTTCACCCCGCTGGGCATAAAAAATGAAACGCATCTGGCTTCCAACTGGCCCAGCCCGAGTTTCAGCGGCGCTTACCTTCCCGCCCAACATCAGGTATCGGCAGGCGGTTTTGATGCCAACTGGCAGGTTTCCTATTATGGAAGGAGCTATCCGCAGTCATGGACCAGTCGCATTCCTGGAGTTGAGTTTAACGAGAACACGGTCGCCCAATCCCGCTACGGTGTGAAATTCATCAACCTGGTGGATTTCTACCGTAATATCGAACGGGCCATCAAATACGGCATTCTTTTTGTCCTGCTTACCTTTACGGCTTTCTTTTTGTTCGAGGTGACCGGAAAACTTCGCATCCATATGTTTCAATACATCCTGGTCGGAGGGGCCCTCTGCCTTTTTTACCTGGCGCTTATCGCCCTTTCGGAGTTTCTGAGGTTTGGATGCGCCTACGCGGTGGCTGCCGGCGCTTGTACACTCATGATCTCCATTTACAGTCTGGCATTTTTGAAGAGCGGCTTCCGGACTCTACTCATGGGTGTTGGGTTGGCGGGTATATATAGTTTCCTTTATGTGATCCTGCAGCTCGAGGACTATTCGCTTTTAGTTGGCACGATCGGGTTGTTTATCGCGCTCGGCGCCGTCATGTATGCGACCCGCAAGATCGATTGGTATGAGGAAAAACCGCAGCCTTTGTCCCCCGATCTCCCGCCGCCGCTGCCCGCCAGAGGCGAATCCGAGCCGGGTAAGACAGTCCGCTCCAAGGCGCTCAGACGCTGAGCAAATTAAGAATGTGGAATTAAGAAGTCAGAATTAAGAATTCCTGCTTAAAACCTACAAATCCGTCACAGGACGGATTCGCCGGGTGCGAACTTTAAACTTAATTCTTAAAACCCAGCCAAATCAGCAGTCCAACCCCCAGAGCCAGCCGGTACCACGCGAACGGGATGAAGCTGTGGCTCCGGATATAGCCTAACAGCCATTTGACGGCGATAAAGGCCACCACGAGTGAAACCGCAAATCCCAGCGCAAACTGGTCGATTTCATCCAGATTGAGCCCGCCCTGCCTATGGATCTTCAAAAATTCATGACCGGTGGCGGCAAACATCGTCGGAATGCTGAGAAGGAATGAAAATTCCGTGCTTGCGACGCGGCTGACGCTGCAAAACATGGCGGCAATGATGGTTATGGCGGAACGGGATGTTCCGGGGAACATGGCCGCCAGAACCTGCGCCGCGCCGACGACGACCGCCGTCTTCCAACTGATGAGCGAGGTGGGGGAATGGTGCCGCAGGGAATATTCGGATACAAAAATGAGAATCGCCCCGATCGTCAGCGCCCATGCCACCGGCGCCATGCTTTCGGTCAGTTTCCAATGCATCTTGTCCACAACGAGCAAAGCGCCCGCAACCGTTATAAGGAATGCCACGGCGAGTTTGAGGAGGTAGTCCCTGTTTTCATGTTTTTGCCAGTGACGGAAAAGGTTCCAGAGCTTTTGCCAATAAATAAGGGTCACCGCCAGAACAGCCCCGGCCTGGATGCCGACCAGAAAGAAATCCGAGCGATGGTCGTGTAAAATGTTTTCAGTCAGGATTAAATGCCCGGTTGAAGAGATGGGCAAAAATTCCGTGATACCCTCGACTATCCCGTAGATGACTGTATGAATCCATTCCTGCATAGCCGCGCAAGCTGCCTAAAACGCGGATGGAAATCCAGCCTTATTTCGCGCGGGCTTTTTTTATGTCATCACTCAGCGTATCGAATTCCCGGCTGATGATGCTGTCCTGCGACAGGGGCATGCGTTTTTCGGCGTATTTAAGGCCTTCCTGGGCCAGATCGTACTGTTCCTCTTCAATGCAGGTTTTCACATAAGGCTGGACCACCGCATAAAAGAGGTTGCCGCCGCCCTGCTGCTCAAATTTGCGGACCAGCTTTTTGTATTCCTGCTCCGCATTTTTCCAATCCTTGGCTTCCAGTTTTTCCGCAAGGGCGCCGGCCCCTGCGTTGATCGCGAGGTCAAAGCGCTTGCTCCGGTTTTCGGCCAGGATGGCATGTTCCAGTTTGTCGCCTTCGGGGTCTCCGGATTGTTTCAGCAAGGCGGCCAGTTGTTTCTGTCCTTCGACTTTCAAATCGCGGTTGTAAAGGAACTGATGAATCCAATCACCGTAGAATTTTTTCCTGTCCTCAAGCGGGGCATTGTTGGCCTCAAGCCAGGCGCCTTCCGACTGCCAGATTTCTCCGAGAGCGGGCATGAGGGTGCGGGCATCTTCGTAAATCTGGCGGCAGAGCGGTGAATTTTCATTCAGCTTGGCCCAGACCAGCGCCGCTTTGGCGGGGGCGTAGTTGGGGTTGAGGTTGGCCGATTTTACCAAATTTTCCAACTGGCTGTCATTAATGGTTGTCCAGGTTTGCGGGTCAATCGCGTAGCCGATGGGATAATTTTGGCTGGCGTAGCGCCCGCAATCCGTCTGCCATTTGCCCGGGTGTTCGAGGTAGCCAAACCACGCATGGCCGCCGTCGCTGCCCTCGCCATGGAAGTAGAGGGTTGGAATGCCGCGCGCTTTGCCGAGGATCGCAGCGTAGTAGGCTTGATCGACGCAAATGCCGCCGTTTTTTTCAATGTCCTGCAGACGGTAGCTGGGGAGTTGCCAACTGTAAGTTGCGGATTTATAGCGTTCCTCATCGTATTTGATGCTGAAGAACGCTTCTCCAAACCGGGAGTGGGAAATGTGGTTTTTGGCGCCATAATCAAGCTCCGATAATTGGAGCGGGCAATCCACCAAATATTTCAGTTCTTCAAATCCGAGTTTGGAAAGGTCAAATTCGGTTTTTTTGTTGCGGCTGGCCTGTACATAATAATTGAAGCGCTGGACGGGGTCCGGGTCCCCGAGCGGGACCGCCTTTTGCTCCACCTGGCTGTGCGGCCAGTTTCTGGGAAAAGGCTGGTCGAAGACCAGGCTGTAGGCCACGGCGAGAGCGGGAAACTCATTGAGATCGGCGTGGGCCGTCTGGGCGATGCGGATCAGGATGGAAAGCGCTTCCGATGTGTGATCCTTGGGTGACAGGTTTTTTACAAAAAGTTGGGAGACGGTTTCGGATTTGCCAAGCGTGATGAAGGTTTGCAGCGCCTGCGGATTTTCCAGCAGGGTGTGAGCCTGCAGCCCGGCGATCACCCATTGCAGATGTTGGAGCCAGCCATTGAAGTCCGGGTCGCTGAAGCAGCGTTCCTTGTTTTTGTCATACGCGCCCGCGAGCTGGCCCTTGAGTTCGTCCACCGCCTGGGGCCATTGTTCGGGGGTTGGATGGGCGTCCCACCACGCGTTCAGGCTCTGGCTGTTCCACGCGGGGAGGGGGGCCACCTGCGCGCAACAGCTTGATGCCAGCAAGACCAATATCAGCAAGGAACGCATAGGCACAGGATAGGTGCATCTGACGCACTTTTGCAATAACCTCCATGTGCGATTCCGTGAAAAAAAGAATTGAACCCGCAACAGGGTGCGGAGAGTATTAACCCTTGTCTTAAGAGTTCATTATGGCAGAAATCACCTTTTCCCCGGCGCGCCTGAAAAAAATTGTCCAGCGGATGCAGGAATTGCGCATCCTCGTCATCGGCGACCTGATGCTGGATGAATTTGTATGGGGCAAGGTCACCCGCATTTCTCCCGAGGCGCCGGTGCCGGTCGTGCATGTGACCCAGGAAACCGCGATGCCGGGCGGCGCGGCCAACGTGGCCCGCAACCTGGCGGATTTTGGAATCAAAGTCGGTGTTTGCGGTGTGTTGGGCAAGGATGCGGCGGGTGAAAATCTGGCCCGCCTGCTGCGCAAAGCCAGGATGGACACCAAGGGCTTGTTTATCGAAAACCGTTTTTCCACGATTGTCAAAACCCGGATCATTGCGCGCCATCAACAGGTGGTTCGTGTGGACCGCGAAGCGCCGCTGAAATTTCGCGAGTCGGAAATCGAGCAAATCCGTTCCTTTTTGAAGAAGGAGATTGAAGGGTATGACGCGGTGATTGTGGAAGATTACGGCAAGGGCTTTTTGACCCAGGAAATCTACGACGAAGTGGCGGAACTGGCGAAACCCAAAAACCTGATCATCGCCGTGGACCCCAACCCCAACAATCCCCTGAACTTTACCGGGGCGACGGTGGTGAAGCCGAACCGCCTCGAAGCCTGCGCGGCCTGCGGCATTGCCGATGTGGAGGAGAATGACAAACTTGACGCCGTGGGCCGTGATCTTCTCGAACGCTGGCAACTGCCGTATCTGCTCATCACCCTGGGCGAGCACGGCATGATGTTGTACCAGCGGTTTCTGCCGCCGCACCACACGCCCACGCGGGCGCGGGAGGTTTTTGATGTGTCAGGCGCGGGCGATACGGCGATCTCATTTTTTACGGCCGCGCTGGCTGCGGGATTGAACGGCAACGAAGCCGCCGAGATCGCCAACCATGCCGCCGGCGTGGTGGTCAGCAAGCTGGGCACGGCCACACTCCAGCCGGAGGAATTGATCGAAGCGATTGCCAATGATGAAAAAACGAGCGGTATTTCTTGACCGGGACGACACTCTGATCCGGAACATTCCGTATTTGGGTGATCCTTCCCGGGTGGAAATTCTGCCCGGGGTGAGGGAAGGCCTGCCGAGATTGAAGGAAGCCGGCCTGGAGTTGTTCCTGGTGTCGAATCAATCCGGAGTGGGGCGCGGACTGATCACGGAAGCGCAGGTGCATGCGGTGAACGAAGAGATGTTCCGCCGCCTCGGGGCCGGTCTATTTTCAGGCTTGTATTTGTGTTATGCCGCGCCCGAAGATCCCCAGGGCGTGCGGGAACGGAAACCGTCGCCCACCATGCTTTTTCGCGCACGGGACGAAAATAATATCGAGTTGGCGGAAAGCTTCATGCTGGGGGACCGGCTGAGTGACGTGCGCTGCGGTTTGAACGCGGGCTGCTGCAGTGTCCTGGTTTTGTCAGGCTATGAAGATGCGGAAGCGGACAAGCGGCAGGCGCAGGACCTGGCGCATCATGTGGCGGCTGATTTTTGCGGGGCGGTGGATTGGATTTTAAGCAGGATGCTGGAAACATGAGCGCTGCCACTTCTCAAAAGACTGTTTGGGTGGTCATTCCGGCGCGGCACGCTTCCACCCGCTTTCCCGGCAAAATGCTGGCGGACATCAAGGGCAAGCCCCTGATCCGCCGTGTCTGGGAGGCTGTCGGCGCCGCGCGTTCCGTTTCCCGGATATTGATTGCGACGGATCACGAGGATATTTTCAATGCGGCCCGCGGTTTTGGAGCTGAAGTCCTCATGACCTCGCCGGAACTTTCCAGCGGCACGGACCGCGTGGCTGCAGTGACGGCTGGATGCGGGGCGGATTGGATTGTGAATGTCCAGGGCGATGAACCGATGATGCGGGGCGAAATTTTGGATCAATTTATCGGCGCGTTGGGGGATTTCCCGATGGCCACGCTGGCCCGGAAAATCACGGACCCGGAGGATGTTCTCAACCCGAATGTCGTCAAGGTGGTGTCGGATTTTGCCGGGAAGGCGCTGTATTTTTCACGCTCGCAGATCCCGTATCCCAGGGAACCGGGCGGCGCGGTGGAGCACTGGCAGCACCTCGGGATTTACGCGTATCGCCCGGAAGTGCTTCAAAAACTGGTCAAATTGCCGCCGTCTCCGCTGGAACAGGCCGAAAAGCTCGAACAGTTGCGCGCCTTGCAGAATGGGATTGCGATTCAAGTTCTGCCCACTAACTTGGAAAGCATCGGAGTTGATACCCCCGAGGATTTGAAACGCGTGTTGCGTTATTTTTAGCGTGTGTAGTAGGGGAAGCGCCCCGGATTTTGAACAATCAACGTTGTTTTTTGGATGAAATATATTTTTGTAACAGGCGGTGTGGTGAGTTCCCTGGGAAAGGGGTTGACGGCCGCGTCCCTCGGAACGCTGCTGGAACGCCGCGGCCTGCGCGTCCTGCTGCAAAAATTCGACCCGTACCTGAACGTCGATCCCGGAACCATGAGCCCCTATCAACACGGTGAAGTGTATGTTCTCGAGGACGGGGCCGAGACCGACCTGGACCTCGGGCATTATGAGCGCTTCACCAACTCCAAGCTCAGCCGCCGGAACAATCTCACGACCGGCCAGATTTACGAGGAGGTCCTCCGCAAGGAGCGCCGGGGCGATTATCTGGGCAAGACCGTGCAGGTCATTCCGCACGTCACCGACGAAATCAAGTCGCGCATCAAAAAAATCAGCCAGTTCCACGAATGCGACGTCGTCATCACCGAAATCGGAGGCACCACCGGGGACATCGAGGGCTTGCCGTTTTTGGAGGCGTTGCGGCAATTCGCGCTGGAGGTCGGACATGAGAACGCGATTTTCATCCATGTGACTTTGCTGCCGTATATCAAGGCGGCGGGCGAATTAAAATCGAAGCCCACCCAGCAAAGCGTGGCCAAGCTCCGCGAGATCGGCATCCAGCCCCAGATTCTGGTCTGCCGGACGGAATATCCGGTTGACAAGGAAACGCGCCAGAAGATTTCACTGTTCTGCAATGTGCCGACCGAAGCTGTGATCGAGGAGCAGGATGTGGCCTATACGATTTACGAAGTGCCGCTCATGCTGCAACGCGAGCATATGGACGATCTGGTTTGCCGTTATCTGCGCCTGGAACTGCCTCCCGCGGACATGAAGGACTGGCAGATCATGGTCAACCGCATCATCGCCCCCACGCATCGCGTGAACATCGCGGTGGTGGGCAAGTATATTGAGCACCAGGACGCCTACAAAAGCATTTACGAGGCGCTCACCCATGCCGGCGCCGCGACCGATACCGGAATCAATCTTTTGCGCGTGGATGCAGAGGACATCGAAGGCGAGGGGGCGGAAAAATTTCTCTCCGGCGTGGACGGGGTGCTGGTGCCCGGGGGATTTGGCAATCGCGGCATCGAGGGCAAAATCCAGGCGGTCCGTTTTGCGCGCGAGAACGGCATTCCGTACTATGGATTATGCCTCGGGATGCAGGTTGCCGTCATCGAGTTCGCGCGCAATGTCTGCGGCCTCGCGGGGGCGCACAGCATGGAATTTGACGTGGACACACCTCATCCGGTGATCTCGCTGCTCGATGCCCAGCAAAAAGTCACAACCAAGGGCGGCACGATGCGACTGGGAAGTTTTGTTTGCCATTTGGAAAAGGGCACAAAGGCCCTCGCCGCCTACGGACAGGGCAGCATCAACGAGCGCCACCGCCATCGCTACGAGTTCAACAGCCAGTATCGGGCGCAGATGGAGGCGAAGGGATTGAAGGTTTCCGGCCTTTTCAGCGCGCAGAATCTGGTCGAGATTGTGGAGATCCCCGCGCATCCCTGGTTTGTCGCCTGCCAGTTCCACCCCGAGTTTCAGTCCAAGCCCAACAAACCGCACCCGCTATTCCGCGAGTTTGTGAATGCGTCCCTTTCCCATGCCGCCCAAAACAAAAACTAACCCGTTTGTCCTCATCTCCGGCCCCTGCGTTTTGGAGAGTGAAGCGCAGGCGCTGAAAATCGGGCGCACCGTGCGCGATATCTGCCGTGACATCGGCTGGCGCTATATTTTCAAGGCTTCCTATGACAAGGCCAATCGCACCTCCATCCGTTCACAGCGCGGCCCCGGAATTGACATGGGTTTGGCGATCCTGGCCCGCATACGCGAAAAGCTGGATGTCCCGGTGCTGACGGATGTGCATAGCGTCGAGGAAGTGCATCAAGCGTCCTTCTTCGTCGATGCGGTGCAGATACCGGCGTTTCTTTGCAGGCAAACGGACCTGATCCTGGCCGCAGGAGAATCCGGAGTGCAGGTGAATGTCAAAAAGGGACAGTTCCTCGCGCCGGATGATGTGGATGCGATTGCGGAAAAATTGAAAAGCGCCGGCTGCCGCGATTATTTTATAACCGAACGCGGTACTTCCTTCGGCTATCATAATCTGGTGGTCGATATGCGAGGACTGGCCTGGATGCGGGAAAAGGGGCACCGGGTGATTTTTGACGCCACCCATTCCGTGCAACGGCCCGGCAGCCTGGGCGGGGCGACGGGCGGGGACGGGAAACTGGCGCCGGTGCTGGCGCGGGCGGCAGTGGCCGCGGGTGTGGACGGACTGTTTATCGAGACCCATCCGAATCCATCGCGCTCACCCTCGGATGGCCCTAATATGATTCCTCTTGCCCAAATGCCCTCGGTTTTGAGACAACTGGCGAAGATACATGAAGTTATTTAAGCTATTTCCGGCCTTCATCCTTGTCCTGGGCGCCATCGGCGCAGGGCTGGCTTTTGGGCAAACGGATTTTGCGGTGGGTTCCATCATCAAGGGATTTGAGCTGCCGCAGCGGGACAAGCAGGGCAACCTGCAGTTGAAGATTTTCGGCAAGGAAGCCACGGTCATGAGCAAGAACCGAATCCAGGTGCACGGCCTCAGCATTGATATTTACAGCGGCGGGAAGGCGGGCACAAAGATGACATCCGACGAATGCGATTACTGGAGCGAGGAAAAGCGCCTGACCTCCAACAACGGCGTGAAGGTCGTGCAACCCAGCTTCGTGTTGACCGCAAAAAACATGGATTGGGACCTCCAGGGATCGCGTGGAATTTTTAAGGAAAATGTCCTGGTAGTGATTACGCAACGAAACGCCGCACTTGTAACACCATGAAAAGAATCCATACAACCATCATTTCAGCCGCGCTCCTTGGGTTTTTGTGTCTCCCGCTCGGGGCCGAGGATCCGGCGCCGGCCGATGCCTCGAAATCCGATGTCAAGGAAACCATCGTCAACAGCAACACCTTCCGCCTCGATATGGGAAAAAAGGAGGGCACGTTCACGGGCAGCGTGACGGTCAAGGACCCCAAGTTTGATTTGGAATCGGAGGAACTGGTGGTTTATTTCAACAAGGACAATCAAATGGAACGGCTCGTGGCGCGGGGCAATGTCAAAATCCGCCAGGCTCAGGGCCACAGTTCCACCAGCCGCGAAGCCGAATACACCGTGGCGGATAAAAAAATCAAGCTCACCGGCGACCCGGTTGTGTTGCAGGGCGGGAACCGGGTGACCGGAACGGTGATCACCATTTATCCGGACTCCGACCGCATGGATGTGGATGGACACACCAAAATCCAGTTTTTCCTCCAATAATCCACCTGCCCACGCCGAATGCCTGAACCGATCATCAGAGCCGCAGGGCTGGTCAAGACCTACGGGGAACGCAACGTGGTCAATGGCGTCAGCCTCAATATCTTTGCAAACGAAGTGGTCGGCCTGCTGGGCCCGAATGGCGCCGGGAAAACCACCACGTTCAACATGGTCGTCGGCTTGGTGCGTCCGACCAGCGGCGAGATCTATTTGAACGGCGAGGATGTGGCGGACATGCCCATGTACCGGCGCGCGCGGCGCGGGATCGGTTACCTGCCGCAGGAGGAATCCATCTTTCGGAAATTGACGGTTGAGCAAAATCTGCTGGCCATTCTCGAAACGCTTCCGATCCCGCCGGAAGAACAAATGGAGCGGATGAACGACCTGCTGGCCGAGCTGGGCATCGAACACGTCCGCAAGAGCCGGGCGTACATGCTGTC
Organism: Candidatus Methylacidiphilales bacterium; assembly: GCA_028713655.1. Taxonomy (NCBI): domain Bacteria; kingdom Pseudomonadati; phylum Verrucomicrobiota; class Methylacidiphilae; order Methylacidiphilales; species Methylacidiphilales bacterium. The sequence goes on from JAQTNW010000018.1 coordinate 48,804, forward strand.
GGGCGGCGAGAAGCGGAGGTTGGCGATAGCGAGATGTCTCTGCACGGACCCGGCCATTTTTCTGCTGGACGAACCCTTCAGCGGGGTGGATCCGCTGGCGGTTTATGACATTCAACAGATCATCCTTTCCATCCGCGCCAAGGGCATGGGTGTGTTGATCACCGACCACAATGTCAGGGAAACGTTGTCCGTCGTGGACCGCGCGTACCTGATCTGCGAAGGCCGCGTCGAGAGCGAAGGGACCAGCGACTTTTTGATCAACGACCCGATTGCGCGCGAGCTCTACCTCGGGCCGCGGTTTAATCTGTAGCCGTTTAAAGTCCCCTCTATCAAGAGGGGCAGAAAGGTCGCCACAGCGACCGCTTCGGGGTGTGTTGATTTCCTTGGATTTCTCACGGATATCGCGCGCGCAAAGGAAAAACGGGTTTGCTTTGGTGTTTAACAGGAGCGCGGGCGTCCCGCCCGCAGTCGCAGGCGTCCCGCCAGCGACACTCATCTCCTTCACCAGCCTTGAGGCTTTGTTTTTAAAAAAACACCCTGAAATTTCTTTGTGATCCGAAAGTTTTGCGTGCTATAGGAGTTATTGTGTTGGGATTAGACCGGGAAGAAACATGAGGGTTTTATTCTATAAAGCATGCCTTGTGGTGTTTAGTGTAAAGAGTCTGTACGAAATATGATAAAATGTAAAAAACAGATCGATTTATTAGCTCGTCATGTTGCTCATGAGGTGCTGAGTAATGCCCAAAAAGAGGCGAAAGCTTTACAAGCTTACATATGTGCTGTCTATCGACCTGACAAAAATATGGAGCCAGAGCAATTTGCAACTGCGACGCGCATCAAGGTTGATGATCACTACTTTTTAGTTACGGCAGCTCATGTACTTGATGATAACGACGACGGAAATACCTTATATATTCAAGGACATGTCTCTGGAAAGTTGGAGGAACTCGTCGGCGATTCGTTCCGGAGTAGCAAGGTGATTGGGAGCCGGAAACAAGACCACACGGATATTGGCGTTGTAAAAATCAATGGCACATTGTTGGATAACATAGGGCGTGATTATTTTATGTCAGTCGAGATGCTTGACCCGAATGATACCGGAACGAGTGGGGGGATTTATTTAGCGATGGGCTTCCCTGCATCGAAGAATAGGCTCACTTACAATGCTGGAGGCAAAATCAAATGCAGGGGCATGCTCTACACCGCAAATATACTACCTAAAGAAAAGATTGATCAATTAAAACTCGGGAATTCCGCACATCTGCTAATTGGTTTTGATAAGAAGAATACACATACCAAGGACGGTGTTAGGATTGTCCCCCCTGACCCGACAGGTCTGAGTGGGGGACCTTTATGGCGATATAGCCCATATGACGATAGTCCAGTAAAAAGCCGATGCGTTGGAATAATGATTGAGTGGCGACAGGAAGTGAAGGGACTTCTGGCGCTTCGAGTGCCTGTCTTAATTGCTGGTATTGCTCACGAGTATCCTCAGTTAAAACAATATTTGCCCCAAACAATCACAGTTCGTGTAAATATTGCTTAGAGTGTGTTGAAAAAGTCATAATATCATTCAGTTAGCGATAACATTAGACATGAGATTGATGAATGCCAGGCGGATGAAGGCGGCGCTATGAGAGATAAGGCGCTCATAATCCTTGACCAGCCGTCGGCACTTGGTGAGCCACGCGAAGCTGCGTTCCACGATCCAGCGGTGAGGTTGCACCACAAACCCTTTTTGTCCACTCAAGGCCCTGAGAATTTCCAAATGGAGTTTCCCGTAACGTGAATGGGGTCAACGCCTGACATTGACAAAAGAGGCGGCACTATGCGCTTTTTGTGCAAACGCGCTGAGATAAGAAAATTTGAAAATCACCTGCTTTAATCTGCGCGATCTCGCCAATAGCCGGGTTCTCTATGCAAATGCATCACGGCTATAATATGGATGGTGTCTTCATCCGACATGCGAAAAATCACACCGTAAGGGAAGCGGGCAAGCTGCACGCGTCGGAAGTCTTCTTGGAGGCAAGTGTAAAGTAACGGTTGGCAGCGCGCCTTTTCCATGGCCACGGAAGCTTCCATTAGAAAGCTCCGTCCCAGGCTAATTTCGCGCAACTGGTAATACTTGGCGGCTTTGGCTGCCTCGCGGGCTGCGGCGGGGTGGATGAGCAGCCGTTTCACCCCAGTTGCTTTTCCACATAATTTTCGAAATCCTGGAGGCTCAGACCTTCCACCGATCCATTTTCCAACTCGCGGGCACGCTTTTTGATTTCCTGAAGCCACTGAGGACTGAGGGGCGCGTCGTCGTTACACTCCAGACTGTTGATCAGGACGCTGGCCAGCCTGGAACGCTGTTCCAAAGGCAGGGTAAGCGCTTGATCAATAACTTCCTCAAAGCTCATGAATTTACTGTAAATCATGGAAGTCTTTTGTCGAGCTTGATGGGCTTATTTCAGAAGAACGGTAAGATCGTTTTATCCTTGGATGGGGGAGGATTGCCACATGGCGAATTTGTACTGCGGCGGCACGACGCCGCTTTTTTACAACGGGCGACATGTCGCCCGTTTCCAAAGCGCAGACATGTCTGCGCACTCCAAAAATTTCTTTTGACAACGAATTTCCCGCGCAGCGGGAAATTCAGGGAATCCGCTTCAGCTCATTCAGGCGATAGAGCTTTTGGAGCTGCGGTTCTTCCAAGCGCAGGCGCGGGATATCGAGATAGATGATCCTGGGGTCTTCCTCGAATTCGACGGTGCAAAATTCCGGGCCGGATTGCTCCAGCGCGGGGTCAATGTCCGAAAGCCGGCGGATTTCCTTCCCATTGATCTTTGTGACGATCAGGGTATGAAGCCGGTCATAACCAATGTTGCTCGGCGCGGCCAGCACCTGGCTTAAAATCACGAGGCGCCGTTTTTCAGCGCCGAACAATTCGTCTTGATAGGCATCCTGATACACCAGCTTTTGCGGCGCTGTTGTCGCCCAGTTTTCGCCCCACTCCCTCAGGTAAGGGCGCGAAAGTTCAAGAAAGACCAGTCCGCCCAATACATAATAGCCGGGCGCCCGGTCATACAGATACGGCGGGCAGACAAACTTTTCCGGCTTTTTCCTGTCAAGCTGAAGCACAAATTCCATCGGCTTGCCCTTCCGCAGAATTTTGACCTTGAGCTTGTCGCCCACGGCATAGCGGCTTGCAACCCAGTTTTCGACGCCCACTTTTCCGTACGGCGGGCATTGATAATGTCCATCCATGTCAACCGGCGTGCCATCCACAGCCAGCAAGACATCGCCGGACTCCAGACCGGCCTTGGCCGCGGGGCTTTCCGGGCCGATCCGAGTCAGATAAACTCCGCCGCTCTCATTTTCCGCCCCGGCATAGCGGCGCAATTGCGGATCGCGCAGGGTTGAGTATGAAAATCCGGTTTGAGGGAAACTGGAGGCTTGACCGTTCCCAGCCTCCTTGAGGAAACGCTCAATGACCTCCGAGGGGATGACTGTTGCGTTCTGTGTCCTGGCATCGTAGCGAAACAACAAGCCTGCGAGACGACTATGGCTGAGCGCCGGGAGTACCGAGCCGCCCTCGCGGATTTGAAGCGACAAATTGAGGCGATACAGCAGCAGGCGGGTCGCGTCATCGGTGTAACGCCCGACTTCCACGGTGTTGATGTAGCCCTTGGTTGCGGCCAGTGTGTCATTGCTTTCCAACTGCCAGATGTCGATTTCATCATTCGTGGCAGCCGGTGCGGCAAGCGAGAGCGGTGTGAGATCGGAGAAAAAGCCCGCGTCGTCGCTTTTTAGCAGGGCGAGATTGGCTTCGTAATCGACCCATTCGACTGTGGCGGGGGTTTTGGCGCCGCTTTCGGCTTTTTCGATTTCAATGTAGGTGGCGTCCGCAATGACCTCAGCCGTGACCAGAACCCGGTTCCCGGAAAGAATCGGAGCGACGGCGCGGTGCGTCACGGGCTGGCGTTTCAACCAGGGCCGGTGGAAATCATAAGCCTGGCCGGTGGCGGTGACCCGGACAATGGAATGATTGCCCTTCACCGTCCGTACGGCATGCCATTCCGGGGCGTGGCAACCCAGGATCAGCAGTGAACAAATAACGTTAAGGAGTAATCGCGTCGCCAAGGTATTGTTCCTCGTGAATGTTGTAAAATTTCCTGATGCGTTCCCGGGCCGGTTCGACTGCGGACGCTTCGACCACGATGGGGCGGCTCTCGCCTTCCAGTTCGATGACATAATATTCGGCGGGTTTGGAAAAACTTTCCGCAAGGTCCTCCAGCCGCCGGATGGCCTTCCCGTTCACTTTGGAAACCACGGACAGGCGCGCCGCGCCGAAGTAGGTGTTGACGGGGTCGGCGAGCACGTCGCTCAAGACAATGATTTCGGAGCGGTCCATGTAAATGGATTCGTTGACATACTGCTCGTACAAATAGCGCAATCGAAGCGTATTGGCGCTGAGGGACTGCATCAAATTCCGCGTCAGGGGCTGGAAGACGAGCCCGGCGAAAACCACGTAGCGCGGGCGGATGTCATATTGGAAGCTCGCCATAAGATAGGGCCAGAAAGGCTTGAGGCGGACGGATAGTTCCAATTGCCTGCCATTTCTCAGGGCCAGGAATTTGACGGTGTCGCCGGTGAATTTTCGCTCCACAATTTCCACCATTTCAACCCGGGTGCCTTCCAGGCTTACAAAGCCGTCGCTTCCGATGGGGAGCCCGTCGATTGTCAGGAGCACATCGCCCGCCTGCAGGACTCCGTCGGCCGAGCCTTGTTTGAGCACGGAAGAAACCAGCACCCCGCGATCATCGTCCTTCAGGCCGAGGATCTTGCGCTCGCCGGGGTTGACCAGGGGAAAATAATTGATGGCCAAATCCACATAGCGGTCGTAATGCCCGTCCTGAATGTCCTTCAGGAAGCGGTGAATGACGGGAACCGGTATGATGTAGCCGACGTTTTGGGCCACATCGCCGGAATAACCCTGGAACGCCACGCCCACGACCTTGCCGTTTTGAAGCACCGGACCTCCGCTGTTGCCGGGATTGATGGCGGCGTCAATCTGCACGATCAGATGCGAGTCAGCCGAGGAATGGCTGTAGGTTTGAAAGTCCACCCGCGACACCACGCCGCGCGTGACCGACATCCTGTCGCCACCAATGGGATAGCCATAGACCGAAACCGTGGTTTCAAGCTGAGGAATCTTGTCAAATTCGAGCGGGAGCAGGTTCTTGAGGAAATCGGGGGTATCGACGCTCAGAATGGCCAGGTCGCAGTCATGGGCGACGAACGCCACGCGGGCGGGATAGAGTTTGGGGTCGCCCTCCCGTTCCACCGTCAGGAACCGGGTGTTGCTGACCACATGCGCATTGGTCATGATCCGGCTGCCATCGATGATGAATCCGGTGCCGCTGACCTTGCTCAGGCTTCCGGGATTCCAAGGCGCGCGGTAGTCCGGGTTTTGGATTGTATTGGTGATGCGGACGAGACTCTGGCGGATGTCGGGCGTTTCGGCTGATTTGCCGGTTACCGGGCAAAAGAATAGAAGAGAAAATAGAATGAGCCCGATGGCCCCAATCGTATCGGAATGTCTCGGCTCAGGTGGCTGAAATTTCACAAGTGTCCGAACAGAATGGGGAATTACAGGTGCGCCGCAAGATGAAATTGAAGGAGGAATTCATCCAAAAACAACCCCTTCGGTGTCCATTTTGCTTGAGGCAACACGAACCACGGACTCCTACATGCGTCGCGAGCAGGTGGACACGGATTAACACAGATGAAAACCAGCGCGTTTCTTACTGGAAGATCGCGAAGGACGTGGAGGAAATGATGAATGCAGAATGAAGGGTGCCCTTCAGAGCATGGTGCAGGGAAAAGGCATGGGGTTAACGAGATGGCAAATCCTGGCCGCCGGGAGGCTGTTCGTAACGGTATAAAAGAAAATTCCGGGACGCGTAGGCAAGCCGGAACGACGCGGGGACGGCAATGTACTCAAACAATCGGACTGAAACGATGCGCAGGCGGTCGCGGTCCGGTGATTCGATCTCGGTGAATTTTTTTCCTGTCAGGATCTGCCGGGAATTGCGGTACAGCCGCTCCGGCCAATAGAGCAAAACCCAACCGGCTTTTCTTTTATTCAGGATCGCTTCGGCCTCGGGAAAGCTGCGTGTGGTGAAAAATCTGGCGGAATCCGAGATGCCGTCGATGCTTTCATGCGAGGAACTGGCGACAATCGGCGCGCCGCTGTAGTAAAGCAGGGCCGGTGAAAACCACCACGGGGCGAGGATGGAGCGTTCGGTGGTCTTGATCTGGCTTGCCGCTTTACGAATCTCCACCAAGTCGGATGGCCGACCCGCATCCTCCAGTTCGCTGATATTCCAATCAAGCATCGGCGCGAAATGAATGAGCAGAAAAAAGGAGGCCAACGCCCATTTCCATCCGCTCTTCAGATTTTCGGGCAAAACAAGGAACACTGAAAACATGGAGGCGGCTGCAAAAAAGTAACCCCAACGTACCTGGAGAATGGCCAGAACAAAAGAAAGCGCAGTGCTGAGCAGCAGCATCAGTGTCGCTGGCTGGCGCCAGGATTTTTGTTTTCGAAAAACAAGGAGCAAAAGCGGCAAAAGAAAAACGGCAAATCCATACTTAAAGAATCCATATCCATACCGAGGCATCCATGTAAGGTTTTCCGGTTGCAGTTCGCCGATGGTGGTCATCCAGTTTTTTGCCAGCGGTTCGGCCATCCCGAGGTAAGCCTGCCAGCGGATTCCTTCGAGCAGCAGCGTCGTGCCCGCGACAACAAGCAGCGGCATCCAAAAACGGCGGTCCTCGCCGCGCCGGAGGCACAGGTTGACCGCAAGCAGCACCATGAGAAACAACAACGGTTCAAACAGCGAAGTCCAAAGGGCGAGTCCCCAGACCAGTCCGGCCCAGAGATGAAATTCCGGTTTTTCCCAGCGCTTGAGTTCGAACGCGAAAGCGAGGATCAGCAGGCTTACGATCAGGCATTGGTGATCCGGGCGGGCGGAAGCCGTTGACCAGATCAGCATGGGGCTGAGGATGTAAGTCCACAATAGCGGCAGGCGCGCCCAGGCCGGCTTGAAATCGAGAGTCAGGTAATACAAGGCGACAGCCGTCCATGCGGCTACGAGCGGCCCGATATAAAACCCCGCCCAATCCAACGCGTCTGCCGAGGTGGCGGGCAATGCCTTAAAAACAAGCGCCAGCAGGGCAAGCAGCCAGTCGAGCAGGGCGGTGGTATGAACCGGGATGCCGTACGGATAATTTTCAAAGGAATGCCAGGGTTGGAACCATGTGTGCCCTAACAGCACCCGTTTGACCCTGTAGAGTCGCGTGTAGCAATCCGGGTCCGCGAAATAAACAAGCCCATCCAGCAAATTGCTTTTGATGTACTTGAAGCGGGAGAGGAAAGCCGCGATTGCGAAAAGAAAAGCCGCAACAGGACGGGACATTTCCAACCGAAGCCTGGGAAACCTGCTCAGGATATCAGCCTGCATGTCTCAGTCTTCCTGGAAAATCAGCCGTAGCTCTTGAAATATTTTTTCTTCGGTTCCTCGTCCTGTTTTGCTTCAGGTTTTGACGGGGGAGCCGTCTCACGCGCGGCGTGCGGCGGGGCCGCAGCCTGCGGCGGTTCTTCGGCGGGATCTTCTTCCTCTTCTTCCAAGGGCGGCATGTCGAGCCCGGGATCGCGCTCCGGCATCATGCTTGCGGGGGTGCCCCCGCTGGCCTCGACAAAGGCGAGTTGGACTGATGAAAGCGCTTCATCGAGGATGCCAGCCTCCTGTTTGTTGAGGTTGCCCTTGGTCTTGACCTTGATGGTTTCCAACTGGTCGATCAGCATCTTCGCCGCATCCAGGTTCGGCGCGTGCCTGCGTCCGTCCGGGGTTGGAATTTTGCCCAGCACAAAAAGGATGTTCTGGGCCTGGATCATGACGAACTGGACAAATTTTTGGGCCAGCTCGCCCTGACTGTAATTGGGTTCTTCCCGGATTTCTGCCATAGTAATTGTAAATCTAAGGCTTTGCCTGCGGTTTGACAATCACGCAAACAAAGTTGTTTCCTGAAAAATATTTCGCAGCCGCCTGGTTTACCTCCTGCAGGGTGATGGCGGCTATCCTGGCGTTCAATTGATCCTCGTAATTCAGCCCGAGGCCATACAGCACGTTCAGTCCGCCTTTGTAGGCAAGCGTCGGCGCGGTCTGGCTTTCCATGAGCCGGCTGCCCACGAGCTTGGCCCGGGCCCGGCTGACCTCAGCCTCCGTCAGGCCGCCGGTGGCGATATTGTGGATTTCATCCAGCAGTTCGGAACGGACTTTCTCGCCCTTCGACGCTTCCGTGCCGGCGTAAAAGATAAAATAACCGGGCTTCACGCCCAACATCTGGTTGGTGCCAACAAAATAAGCCAGCGACTGCTTTTCGCGGATCCGGATAAACAGGCGCGAACCGAGGTCCGACAGGGCTTCATTGATGATTTCAAGCGCCGGGCGGTCGGGACTGTCCACCTGGCAGCCGGGAAAGCCGATCTCGACTATCGCCTGCTGCTTCGGTGTTGCAACCAGCACGTCCTGCCCGCGTCCCTGGAATGCGACATCCAGGTTTTGCGATGCCCCGGCGGAAGCGCCGAAGACGGACGGCGGGAATGATTTTTCAAAAGCGGCCACCAAAGCATCCCGGTCAAAGCTGCCGCCTGCGGCAAACACCACGGAGCGGGGTTGCCAGAGGTTTTTGTAAAAGCGGACAACATCCTCGCGGGTGATTGAAGCGAGGGTTTCAGCCGTACCCAGGCTGTTTCGGCCATAGGGATGCGGGCCATAGAGATTGGCTTTAAGCGCGTTCCCGGCGAGTACCAACGGCTTGTCCTGTTCCAGCTTGATGTCGGCCAATTGCTGGACCTTTTCCTTTTGAAACTCCGAGTCGGGAAAAACCGGATTCAGCAGCATGTCCGACAGCAAATCCATCGCCTTCCGGGCATCCGGTTCGAGGACTTCAATGGAAAGCGAAAAGGTGTTGTTTCCAAACTCCGTTTGGATCGATCCGCCCAAATTTTCAATTTCGTCGGCGATCTGCTCCGCGCTGCGGTGCGTGGTGCCTTTGTCCAAAAGCCGGAGCATCAGCTTCCCGATCCCGCTGTCTTTTGCATTTTCCACAAGCAAGCCGCCCCGCACGATGGCGCGGACTGTGAACAATGGCACCTTGTTGTCTTTCTTCAGGACCAGCGGGGCTCCGTTTTTCAGTGCAACCTGTTCCAGTTCCGATGATTTGCTTTTTGCCGTGGTGGCAATCGGCGCTTTTGCGGACGACTCCGGGACCAGCCTGACGACGGTCAGGTTGCCGGGGGTAAAATATTTCCGGGCCACGGACTGCAAATCAGCCGCAGTGACCTGCTGCAGCTTTTGAAGATAGGTGTCGGAAAAATAAACATCGCGGGCCACAAACCAATTGTTGCCGAGCGAATTGGCCTCGCCTTCCATTGTTTTACCTTCAGCGGCGCGGTCTGCCAGGGCCTTGCGCTTGGCCTTTTCGAGTTCCGTGGCGCCGATCGGTGTGTTTTTGAATTCCTCCAATAGTCGCGTGATCTCGGATTCGACCTCAGCGGTGGAAACCGTGCTTCCGGGGTGGAATGTGGCGGTGGCCGCCCAAAGCCCGGTCGCTCCCGGTGTGTAGGAAAAAACATCAACCGAGCGCAGCATTTTTTTGTTTTCAACCAGGTCGCGGTTGAAGCGCGAACTGTCGCCGTCGCCGGCAACGACTGCCAGCAGGTCGAGCGCATACGCGTCGGGGTCCGTGATGCCCGGTGTGTGATAGGACATCGCCATGCGGATCGTGTCGGTGGGGAAGGGCTTTTCATCCTCGCGCCGCGCCAGTTGCGCGGGCTCATCCGGAATGACAGGCGCTTCGAGCGGCTTTCTTTCGATGCCTGTCGTCAGCTTGTCCAGTTCGGTTTTGACTTCTTCCGGGTTGACATCGCCCGCGATGACAAAGGTCAGATTGTTCGGGACATAATATTTGTGGTAATATTCCAGGACGTCCTCACGCGTCAATTTGTTGTAAAGCTCCAGGTGACCGATGACCGGGTACTTGTAGGGATGGACGGCAAAGGCGGTGGCAAAGAGCAGTTTGGAGAGGCTGTTGCCGGGGTTGTCATTGGACATGGCGAACTCGCGACGGATGACTTCCTGTTCCTTGGAATATTGATCGACCGGCAAGGTGGAGTGGAAAATGGCGTCTGTTAAAACATCGAGGGCCGTTTTCCAGCCGGCACTGGGCAAATCGACGTGGAATACGGTCCGGTCAACCGAGGTATAGGCGTTGACATAACCGCCGACATTTTGAAGCGCGAGGGCGATTTCCGAATTGCCACGCCGTTCAGTCCCTTTGAACAGCATGTGTTCCAGAATGTGGGAGATGCCGCAGCCGAGATATTTGCCTTCCGTGGTGCTTCCCGCCGCGCACCAGGCCTGCATGGAAACCACGGGGGCGGAATGATCTTCCTGCACCAGGAGGGTCAGCCCGTTGGGCAGTACATATTTGGAGATGGCGGGCCGTTCCAGTTGGACGGACGATGTCGGTTTGGAATTATCAGTCATGGTTTTGGAGCATGCAGCAAGTGCCGCCGCGGACAAAAGTGCTGCAACTGCGTATTTTATTTTCATTCCAGTCCTTGTTGAAATCACGAAGCGGCTGGTTCCTTGAGGCGGAGCCAGGCGCTGTGGAAGCTATTCCGAGGCTGAAGAACTCGGTATGGATTTGTTGGAGCCGGGTTTGACCCGCGAAGCCCGGATGGCCGGCTTCTTTTTGCGCTCTTTCAGTGTCGGGAGCAGAGGCAAAAAGGGTTTCACAAAAGCCTCGTCGAAGGTGTAGGTTTCCGAAAAATCCTCGAGCTTGTCCGATTCGCTTTTGCCGAGCACGCCGTGCTGGACGAGATTGAAGACAATCTGGCCGAAGTCCTGGCAGCTTGAGACGCCCCACTCATTCAACACCAGTTTGCTCATGGGTCCGAATTCACGGAGGGTATAGTGGCGGATTCCGTCGAGGAGTTCGGGGCCCGAAACATGGCGCTGGTTGGAGGTGGACGCGTTGCGCTTGAGTGTTTTCAGAGTGTAATCCAGCCCCTCACGCACGAAACGGTAGGCATGGATGTCATAGCGGGTGTCTTTTTGGACAATTTCCTGCACGACTTGGTCGAAGTTGCTTCTCTGCATAATTTATTTTTTCTGCATAAGGCCCGGCGGCTTGTTCCAATCCGCGCCCGTGCGGATCAAATGAATCGTAGCCCCAAGGACCAGAAGGGAAAGCAAAAATATAACAATCACCGCTTCCCGCCGGGTCAGTTCAAGTTTCATTTATTGCACGACCAGGTTAACCAATTTTTTGGGAACCGTAATCACTTTTTTTACGGATTTTCCCGCGAGCCACTTTTCGAAGTCAGGGTGGCTGCGGGCAGCGGCCTCATATTCGGACGGGTCCAGTTCTACGGCAACCTTGATCTTGCCCTTCAGTTTCCCGTTGGCCTGAACCAGCAGTTCGATTTCCGACTCCTGCAAATAGGTTTCATCCGCAACAGGCCAGGCTTCATGCGACAGCGACCGCGAATGGCCGAGCCTTTCCCATAATTCTTCGGCCAGATGCGGGGCAAACGGCGCCAGCAGCAGCACGAACGGCTCGATCACAGACCTGGGCCGGACTTCCATCTGCGTGAGTTCATTGCTCATGATCATCAACTGCGAAATTGCGGTGTTGAATTGCAGCGCCTCGATGTCGTGTGTGACCTTTCGGATCGTTTGATGCAAGACTTTCAGCGCGGCAGGGGAGGGCGGCGCATCTTGAAGTCCCGGATGAAGCACCCATTCGCCTTCCTGGTTTTCCAGCATGACAAGGCGCCAGACGCGGCCCAGAAAACGGTAGGAGCCTTCCACTCCCTTGGTGCTCCACGGCTTGACCTGCTCCAGCGGGCCCATGAACATCTCAAACAGGCGCAACGCATCCGCGCCATATTCGGCGACGATGTCATCCGGATTCACGACGTTGCCGCGCGACTTGGACATTTTTTGGTTGTCCTCGCCGAGGATGAGCCCCTGGTTGACCAGCTTGTGAAAAGGTTCCGAGGTGCTGACCACACCCAGGTCGAACAAAACCTTGTGCCAGAAGCGCGCGTAGAGCAGATGCAGCACGGCATGCTCGGCGCCGCCGACATAGAGATCGACCCCGTTGGGCGACATCCAGTATTTCTCCACCTCTTTTGCGATGGCGGCTTTGTCGTTTTGGGGGTCGCAATAGCGCAAATAATACCAGCACGAGCCGGCCCATTGGGGCATGGTGTTTGTTTCGCGGAGTGATCCGTCAGGCATTGCAAGCCATTCCCCGGCCTTGGCCAGAGGGGCCAGCCCCTCCTTGCTGGGCTTGTAATCGTCAAGCCGGGGCAGGGGGATCGGCAGGTCCGACTCAGGCACGCTGCGATGCCCGTTCTTGTCCCAGACGATCGGGAATGGCTCTCCCCAGTAGCGCTGCCGGGAGAACAACCAGTCGCGCAGCTTGTATTGCACATGGCTGCGGCCGAGTTTTTTCTCCTCCAGCCAGGTGATGATTTTCTTTTTGGCCTCCGGGGTGGGCAGTCCGTTCAGGAAACCGGAGTTGACCGCTGTGCCTTCACCGGCAAAAGGAAGCGTGGTTTGGGCGTCCAAACCACTCACGACTTGAGTAATGGGCAGGGCGAATTTTTTCGCAAATTCAAAATCCCGCTCATCGTGCGCGGGCACGGCCATGATGGCGCCGGTGCCATAGCTCAGCAAAACGTAGTCGGCGATCCAGACGGGTATTTTGGCGCCGTTGACCGGATTGATGGCATGGGCGCCGGTGAAACAGCCCGTCTTGGTCTTGGCCAGATCGGTGCGTTCCAGGTCGGATTTGGCGGCGATTTCACGCAAATAATCCGCGACGGCCTGTTTCTGTTCCGGGGTGGTGATTTTGCTTACGAGTGGATGTTCCGGAGCCAGGACCATGTAGGTGGCGCCGAACAAGGTGTCAGGCCGTGTTGTAAACACCTCGATCTCAAAATCGAAATCTGAAATTTTAAATTTGACAGACGCGCCCTCGCTGCGCCCGATCCAGTTCCGTTGCATCTCCTTCAGCGAGTGCGGCCAGTCCAGCGCGTCGAGGTCGTTCAACAGGCGCTCGGCGTAGGCGGTGATTTTCAGCATCCACTGGCGCAGCGGGCGGCGTTCGACCGGGAAATTGCCGCGTTCGGAGCGCGGGCCTTCCGGCGTGGCCAGCACTTCTTCGTTGGCCAGGACAGTGCCCAGTTCCGGGCAATACCAAACAGGGGCCTCGGAAACATAGGCCAGGCCCTTTTTATAAAGCTGCATGAAAATCCACTGGGTCCATTTGTAATAGGCCGGATCCGTCGTGTTGATTTCGCGCGACCAGTCGTAGGAAAAGCCGAGCGCTTGGATCTGTCGTTTGAACGTGGCGATATTCTGGGCGGTTGTGATGCTCGGGTGCGTGCCTGTCTGTACGGCGTATTGTTCCGCGGGCAGACCGAAGGCGTCCCAACCCATCGGGTGTAATACGTTGAAGCCCCGCATCCGCTTGTAACGGGACACAATGTCGGTGGCGGTGTAGCCTTCAGGATGTCCGACATGCAGCCCCGCGCCGGAAGGATAGGGGAACATATCCAGGATGTAGTACTTCGGCTTTTCACTGCCGGGTTCACCCGGATTGGCGGCGCGGAATGACTTGTGCTGCTCCCAGTAGGCCTGCCATTTGGGCTCGATCTCGGGAAATGGATATTGTTTTCGGGTGCGCATGTTGTTTAAGGCGTGACAGCTTACCGTGCCGGTAGCGGTTGCAAAGTAGGAAAAAAGAAGAGTGCGAAAAATAAAACTTGCGGAAGTATGGCATGCATGCCATACTCAGTGCCATGAAAATGACCATGCACATTGATGAGGCCTTGTTGGAAAGGGTCATGGAATGGACCGGCGCCGGAAGCAAGACCGAGGCTGTGGCCCTGGCGTTGAAGGAATTTGACCGGAAGGCCCGGTTGAAGGATTTTTCCAGGAAGGGAATGGGCTTCACGACGGCCGAGTTGAAAGCGGCTGTGGATCCTTCCTATGACCTGATGGCCCTTAGGCTGGCTGAGAGTCCCACGACCTACAAGGTCCGCAGGAAAAAGAAATAAAGTTCCCGCCATGATCCTGGTGGATTCCTGTGTTTATATCGATTGCCTGCGCGAAGGGCGCGATGTATTTGAAGCCCTGAGGCCCTGGGCAAATCGCTTTGACCTGGCAACCTGCGGCATCGTCCGCTGCGAGGTGCTGGGAGGGGTGCGCAGACCCAAGCTCCGGCAAAAACTGTCGGAATATATGGATTGCATGCTCTATGTTCCCAGCATGGGCAGGATTTGGAAAAGAACCGAGACGTTGGCATGGGAACTGGACCGGCAGGGGAAAAGCCTGCCGTTGACCGATTTGATCATTGCCGTTTCCGCGATGGAAACAGGAGCGGCGGTATTGAGTTACGACCATCATTTCAACTTGATCCCGGGGCTGAAAGTATTTTCATCGCTGGAGTTGGAGTAACCCGGATGCCGAAGACATTGTTGATCGCCACCAAAAACCAGGGCAAAGCCAGGGAATTCAGGGAAATGCTGGGTTCCGGTTGGAAGGTGCTGACGATGGCCGATCTGCCCGGACGGCCCGCTGTGGTCGAGGACGGCGCAACCTTTGAGGAAAATGCGATTAAAAAGGCTTTGGAAGTGGGCCGGATGGAAAACTGTCTCGTGTTGGCCGATGATTCCGGGTTGGAGGTGGATGCATTGGGCGGCGCACCGGGAGTTTATTCAGCGAGATTTGCCGGGGAACCGGCGAACGACGCCAAAAACAACACCTTGCTGTTGAGAAAACTCATGGGAGTTCAGGTGTCCAGGAGAGGGGCGCAATTTCGATGTGTACTGGCGTTGGCGAAAGGAAAAAAGCTGCTCCACACAGTTGAAGGAATCTGCCGGGGCCGGATTTTAACCCTGCCGAAGGGCAGCGGAGGGTTTGGTTACGATCCGTTGTTTGTGCCGAATGGATATTCCGAATCTTTTGCGCAGCTTGGAGCTGAGGCGAAGCACCAGCTAAGCCACAGGGGCAAGGCAATGGCGCT